>CAZNMF010000370.1:0-10460 GCA_964573795.1 uncultured Solibacteraceae bacterium | reverse complement strand
CGGATCATCTAGCTATCGGGTCATCGGATCATCGGGACATCGGACCATCGGGATAGCGGCTCATCTAATCCCGGGAGTCAGTTCCGTTGACGCACGCTTCTCCGAACGTAGGCGGCGGGCTTCAGCCCGCCGCGCGGTCCGGCGGGCGGTAAGCCGGCGGCATCGGTCCTCGAAAATAGTGGCGGCTGGGTGTAGATGGCCCGATGACCCGATGTCCCGATGACCAGATAGCCAGATGCCCCGATGCGTTTAATGAGATATTACGCCTCATGCCTACGCCCAAGCTCGATGTGCCTCGCCTGGCCCTGTCCGTGTGTGCCCTCCTCGCGTTGACCTGTGTTGGAACGCCCGTGTCCGCGCAAGATGCCGGCGCGGCCGCGGCACGCAAGCCGGGAGACTATCCGCTCGGCCCCGATTCCCGGCCGCAGCCGGGCGTGCCGAAGGGACGCCTGGAAGGGCCGTTCACGTTCCACAGTCAGATCATCGCGAACACCACGCGCCTCTACTGGATCTACGTGCCGGCGCAGTACACCGCGTCGCAGCCGGCGAACGTGCTCGTGTTCCAGGACGGCCAGCGCGCGACCAATCCGACAGGCCCGCTGCAGGTGCCGCAGGTTCTCGAGAATCTGATCGCCAAAGGCGACATCCCGGTGACGATCGGCATCTTCATCACGCCGGGCCAGCGCGGCGACGTCTATCCCGACACGATTGGCACGGGCAACGGCAACAACCGCGCCGCCGAATACGATTCGCTCAGCGACACGTACTCACGATTTCTGATTGATGAGATGCTGCCGGAAGTCGGCAAGAAGTACAACCTGACGACCGATCCGGATCGGCGCGCGATCGGCGGCACGAGCAGCGGCGCGATCTGCGCGTTCACCGTCGCGTGGCACCGGCCGGATCAGTTCCGCAACGTCATCAGCTTCATCGGCAGCTACACGTCAATCGGCTACCGTCCCGCGCGTGACGGCCAGCCGATGGTGCCGGGCGGCGATCTCTACCCGACGCTGATTCGCAAGAACCCGATCAAGCCCATCACGATCTTCCTGCAGGACGGCTCGAACGATCTGAACAACGAGCACGGCAACTGGTTCCTCGCGAACCAGCAGATGCTCTCCGCGCTCGAGTACGCCAACAGCACCGCCGACGCGCGCAACACGCCGGGCCCGCGCTACACGATCAATCACATCTGGGGCGACGGCGCCCACTCCGACGCGCACGGCGGCTCGATCCTGCCGGACGTGCTGAGGTGGGTGTGGAGGAAGGGGAAATAGTGATGGTGTATCGCACTATCTCTCTATCGCACTATCGCACTATCGCACTATCGCACTATCTGGACATCTGGCTATCGGATCATCTGGTCATCTGCCGCCATGGATCGACGGGCGATAGTCCGATGTCCCGATAGCCGGATAACTCGATAGCCAGATAATCCGATAGATAGCGCGTTAGTGAGATAGTGCGATAGTGCGATGCACGTTTCTTCACGTCCATCCCCTGAGCTCCCTCTCTGCCATCGCCGCCATCGCGTCCAGCCACGCGGGACGCGCGTTGACGCATGACAACAGACGATAGTCGCCGCCGCCGGCCTCGTGGTAGCGCTCGCGGCCGGTGATGCCGATCTCCTCGATCGTCTCGAGGCAATCGGCGGTGAAGCCCGGACAGATCACGGCGACGCGCGGCGTGCGCTTCGCCGCAAGTGTTCGCAGGAACGCGTCGGTGTACGGCTGCAGCCACTCTTCGCGGCCGAAGCGCGACTGGAACGTCACCGTCCAGCGATCGGCCGGCCAGCCCATCTTCTGCGCGAGCGCGGCGGCTGTCGCGCGGCAGTGCTCGGGATACGGATCGCCTTCCTCCGCGTAGCGCTTCGGCAGCCCGTGGAAGCTCATGACGATGTGGTCCGGCGACCAGCCGCCGAGATCCTCGCGCGCGCCGGCGGCGAGCGCGTCGATGTACGCCGGATCGACGAAGTACGGCGGCACGACGCGCACGGACGGCACGACGCGGCGCCGGCCGATCGACTCGAACAGCCGCTCCAGGCTCGATCCCGTCGTCGCGCCGGCATACTGCGGGTACATGGGAAAGGCGAGCAGCCGATCGCAGCCGTCGGCCAGCAGCCGATCGACGGCCGCGTCGATCGACGGCTTGCCGTAGCGCATCGCGACGACGACGCGAACTGACGGACGATTCTGGTCGCCATTCAAGCGCTCGGCGAGGCCGGCGGCTTGCGCGTTGGACGTCACGAGCAGCGGCGACCCGTCCTTCGTCCACACGCGCTGATACAACGCCGCCGATTTCGCGGGACGCGTCCTCAAGACGATGCCATACAAGATCGGCAGCCAAATCAGCCGCGACGAGTCGACGACGCGGCGATCGAGCAGGAACTCGCGTAGATACGTGCGGAGCGCCGCAGGCGTCGGCGCATCCGGCGTGCCGAGCTGCAGCAGCAACACCCCGATGGAACTGTTCGCCGCCATGAAGGGTTCAGGCTACTCGATCGCCGCATCGCTGCGTAGTGAGACGCGTTGCAATTTGCAATGCGGACAAATCGATGACACATCGCGGGCCGCCGCTTCACTAAAATTTGTGTGATGCGACTCGCGCTCGTTCATCGCCCACGCCGAGCGGCGGCCACGCCGCTGCCGGGCACCGTGTGGGCCACGTGCCTGCGCGAAGTGCAGGTCCTCGGCGAGGCGCCGCACGCGGCCGGCGACGCCGTCGTCGCCGACGAAGACGCGTACGCGCTGCTGCTCGAGATCGTCTGCGGCCTCCGTTCGCCGCTGCTCGGCGAAACGGAAGTGCAGGCGCAGTTCAAACAGTTCCTGTCGTCGCTGGATCCGGCCGCCGACGCGTGGCTGCGCCGGCTCGGCCAGCGCGTGCTCGCCGACGCGAAGCAGATCCGCGCGCGTCACCTGCAGGGCTTCGGCGCGCACAGCTACGGCCAGCTCGCCCTGCGCCACACGACGCCCGCCGAACGGCTCGTCGTCGTCGGGGCCGGCGCGCTCGCGCGCGACGTGCTCGCGCACGCGCGCGACGCGAAGTCGATCGACGTCTGGAGCCGCCAGCCGGCGGACGAGGCGATCGTCTCGCACGTGCCGTCACACGCGCGGCTGATTGCCGACGCGCCGTCGCACGCGGGCGCCTTCGCCGGCGCCACGGCGGTCATCGTCGCAGCTCCCGTCTCGGGACCGGATCTCGACGCGATCGTCGCGTGCTATCGCGACGTCGTCATCGTCGTCGATCTGCGCGCCAGCGACGAAGCCACCGCGCTCGCGCGTCCGGTGCCGCACACGCGGCTCACCGATCTCATGGCCCAGCACGCGGAGGCCGACGGTCTCGGCGCCATCCAGGCCGCCAACGCGGACATCCGCCGCTTCGCGCGCGCGTATGCCGCCGACGGCCAGACGCGGCCGTTCGGCTGGGACGATCTCTGCGCCTGAGGGCGCCCACGCGCATGACTTCCGATCGAAACGGCACCGTCGCGGCGTCGAGGCTCGTCCGGGCGGTCGCCGGCGAACGACAGGACGTGCCGCCGATCTGGTGCATGCGTCAGGCCGGGCGATACCAGGACTCCTACCAGGATCTCCGCCGGCGCCACAGCTTCGAGGCGTTGTGCCGCGAGCCGGATCTCGCCGCGCGCGTCGCGCTCAATGCCGTCGACGAGCTCGATTTCGACGCCGCGATCCTCTTCAGCGATCTCCTCTTCCCGCTCGACGCGATCGGCCTGCCGGTCAGCTATGACGACGGCCCGAAGCTGGCGCGGCGGCTGGACGATTCCGTCCTCGACACGCTGCGCGACGCCGACACGGCGATGGCGGATCTCGCGTTTCAAGCGGCGGCGGTCGCCGAGACGCGCGCGCAGTTGCCCGACGATCGCGGCTTGATCGGCTTCATCGGCGGCCCGTGGACGTTGTTCGTCTATGCGGTCGAAGGCACCCACACCGGCACGCTCACGCGCGCGAAGACGTCGTTGCCGCTCTACCGCCGCTTCGCGTCGCACGTCGGGCCGTTGCTCGAGCGGATGGCGCGCGCGCAGCTCGACGCCGGCGCCGATCTCGTGATGGTGTTCGATACGGCGGCAGGCGATCTCTCGCCCGCGGCGTTCCAGCAGGTCGTCGCGCCGGATCTCGCCCGGCTGGCCGCGGCGCTGCCGCAGCGGCTGGGCTACTACGCGCGCGGCCTGCATCCGGCGCATCTCGACGGCGCCGGCGTGGCGTCGATCGGCCCGTGGGCCGGGCTGGGCCTCGACTGGCGTTGGAACCTGGCTGACGCGCTGGCGGCGCCCGCGCGGCGCGGGTTCGTGCAGGGCAATCTCGATCCGTCGCTGCTCCACCTGTCGGGCAGCGCGCTGGCTCGCGCGCTCGACGAGTTCCTCGATCCGATCGCGCAGCTCGATCCGGCGGACCGGCGCGGGTGGATCTGCGGCCTCGGCCATGGCGTCCTTCAGGGCACGCCGCCGTCGAGCGTGAAGGCCTTCGTGCACACCGTGCGGAAACGGCTCGCATGACCACAGCGGAACGATTCGCGAAGTACGACGTGCCGATTCCCCGGTACACCAGCTACCCGACCGTGCCGCAGTGGCACCAGTCGCCGTCCGCGGAGGACTGGACGGCCAGTCTGCGGCGCGCGGCCGCGCGGCCGGACGCGGGGCTGGCCGTCTACATCCACGTCCCGTTCTGCGAGTCGCTCTGCACGTTCTGCGGCTGCAACACGATCATCACGCGCGACCACGGCCGCGAGGGCACGTACATCGACACGCTGCTCGCCGAGCTCGACACGTACATCCGCCTCGTGCCCGAGCTGGCGCAGCAGCCGTTCCGCCAGCTGCATCTCGGCGGCGGCACGCCGACGTTCCTGAGCTCCGCGTCGCTGGCGCGATTGATCGACGCCGTGCGGGACCGGCTGCGCGTCGACGCCGTGAGCTTCGAAGGATCGATCGAGGTCGATCCGCGCGTCACGAGCGCGGCGCAGCTCGAGACGCTGCGCGAGCGCGGCTTCCGGCGCGTGTCGATGGGCGTGCAGGACATCGACGCCGACGTCCAGCACCTCGTCAACCGCAAGCAGCCGCTCGAGCTGACCGCGCGTCTGTTCGCCGCTGCGCGTCAGCTCGACTACGCGTCGATCAACCTCGATCTGATCTACGGCCTGCCCGGGCAGACGCGCGAGAGCATGGCCGTGCTCGCGCGCGAGATCGTCGCGCTCGGCCCCGATCGGCTCGCGGTCTACGGCTTCGCGCGCGTGCCGTGGATCAAGCCGCAGCAGCGCCGCTTTCGCGACGATCAGATTCCCGTCGGCGCGGACAAGCGCGCGCTCTACGAGGCGATTCGCGAGCCGCTGCTCGACGCGGGCTATCTCGAGATCGGCATGGATCATTTCGCGCGGCCGTCCGACACGCTGGCGACGGCCGCAGCCGAGGGCCGGCTGCACCGCAATTTCATGGGCTACACCGAGGTCCACACGACGACGCTGCTCGGCCTCGGCGTGAGCGCGATCTCGGACACGCCGGACTGCTATCACCAGAACGAGAAGCTGATCGGCAAGTACACCGATCGCGTGAGCGCGGGCGAGATTCCCACGCATCGCGGCCATCTGCTCTCGGACGACGACCGCCGGCGCCGCGACGCGATCGCGAGTCTGATGACGACGTTCCGCGTCGACCTGCGCGAGACGGGCGTCGCGCCGGCCGGCGACACGCTGCAGACGCTCGTCGCCGACGAGGTCGTGCGTGTCGACGGCGACGTCCTGAGCGTGCCTCTCGAGGGCCGCGCCTTCCTGCGCAACGCGGCCGCGCTCTTCGACGCGTACCTCGCGCCGCAGCCAGACGGCCGGCCGCTGTATTCCTCGTCGGTATGAAGCCGGCGCTCGTCGTCGGCGCCGGGCTGAGCGGCCTCGCCACGGCCTGGACGCTCGCTGCGGCCGGCCGCGACGTCACGATCGCCGACGCCGCCGATGGCCCGGGCGGTCTGATCGGCACGATGGCGACGAGCCACGGCCTCGTCGAGCGCGCCGCCAACGCGTTCGTGTGGACCGAGGTCACCGAGCGCTGGTTCGCCGCGCTCGGCATCACGCCGCAGTTTCCCAAGCCCGACGCCAAACGCCGCTACGTCTTCACGCGCGGCCGCGCGCGCCGGTGGCCGCTGTCGGCCGGCGAGACCGCGACGATGGCGATGAAGGTCGCGGCATCCGCGGCGCGGCGGCGGTTGAAGCCGCAGTCCGGCGAGACGATCGCGCAGTTCGCCGATCGCGTGGCGGGCCGCGGCGTCACGCAGCACTTGATTGGACCGGCACTGCAGGGCATCTACGGCGCGACACCTGAACGCCTGTCGGCCGAGGCCGTGTTCGGCGCGCGTGCGAAGCGCCGCGGCGGCATGGCCGCCCCGCCGGGCGGCATGGGCGAGATCATCGCGCGGCTCCATGACGCGCTCGTGCGCAAGGGCGTGACGTTCACGTTCGGATCGCGCATCGATCGGCTCGATCCCGCGACGCCGACCGTCGTCTGCACCAACGTCGCGGACGCCGCGCGTCTCGTCGCGCCGCACGCGCCCGCGCTCGGCGACGCCCTGGCCGCGACGCCCATGACGAGCCTCGCCACGGCAACGGCCTTCTTCGCGCCGCATCGCGACGATCTCGCCGGCTTCGGCGTGCTGTTCCCGCGCGACAGCGGCGTGCGCGCGCTCGGCTGTCTGTTCAACGCGAGCATCTTCGACGGCCGCAGCGCGGTGCGATCGGAGACCTGGATTTTCGGCGGCGACCGGGACGGCGCCGGTCTGCCGCCAGAGGACGGCATCGTCGCGCAGATCCTGGCGGACCGCGAGCGGCTCACCGGCCGCCGCGACGACCCGCTCGACGTCGTCGTCACCCGCCGCGTGCCCGCGCTGCCGGTCTACGACGCGTCCATCCTGGCCATCCGCCGTCACCTGCCCGATCTCCCGCCGTGGCTCCGCCTGGCAGGCAACTACACCGGCCAGATCGGCGTCGCGGGGTTGCTGGCGAGAGCGGAGGAGATGGGGGGATGAGACGCGTGTATCGCGCTGTCTCACTATCTCTCTATCGCACTATCTGATATCTGGCTATCGGCTATCGCACTATCTGCCTTCGATGACTCGATAGGCCGATAGCGCGATATCCCGCTGGACGCATGGGAGCCAAGAGGCAGATATCCCGATAGCCCGATGTCCAGATAGCGCGATAGTGAGCTAGTGCGATAGCGAGATACAACGCTCTTGGGAACATCCCCTCCATCCCCCGCATCCAATCTCCCATGACCGCCAGAGGCGCATCGCCGACGTCGACCGCACCGGATGACGCGGTGCTGGCCGCACAGGTCGCTCGCGGCAATCACGCGTCGTTCGAGACCCTGATGCGGCGGTACAACGCGCGGCTGTTTCGGGTGGCGCGGGCGATCCTGCGCGACGACGCGGAGGCGGAGGATGCGCTGCAGGAAGCGTATCTGGACGCCTATCGGCGGATGGACAGCTTCCACGGCGAGTCCGCGCTCGCGACGTGGCTGACGCGCCTCGTGATCAATCGCGCGCTGATGCGGCTGCGGCGGCACCGGCGCGACCGGGTCGTCGTGCCGTTCGCGGCGGCCGTCGATCGCGACGGCCGATCGATGGAGACTGAGATGGCTGATCCCCAGGCCGAGCCGCCGGGCGCCGCGATCTGGCGCGCGGAAGTCCGCCAGCTCATCGAGCGGCGCCTCGACGAGCTGCCCGTCGCGTTCCGCACCGTCTTCGTGCTCCGCGACGTCGAGGATCTCTCCGTCGAAGAAACCGCGGCGTGCCTGTCGATTCCGGCCGCGACCGTGCGCACGCGGCTGTTCCGCGCGCGCGCGCTCCTGCGCGAAGCGCTCGCCCGCGACCTCGATCGCGCGACGAGCGACGTCTTCGGCTTCGCCGGCGCCCGCTGCGATCGCATCGTCGCCAACGTGTTGCGCGCCTGTCTGAACCGCAGGGCTGAAGCCCTGCGGCTACCGTGATGTCGTAGCCGAGCCCGCGGGAACGCGCGCGTCACGCGCCGCATCCAATACTCGAGACCGTCGACGCACGAGACGTGCGAGACGGACGTCATCACACTCGAGGAGACATCATGAGACTGAAGCACATCGTCCTGGCCGGCGCGGCCTGCCTGCTCGCCGCCCCGGTCTTCGCCCAGAGCATCAACGACGCGCAGATCGCCGCCATCGTCGTCACCGCCAATCAGGTCGACATCGATGCAGGCAATCTCGCGGCGAAGTCGGCGTCGAACGCGGACGTCAAGGCGTTCGGACAGCAGATGGTCACCGACCACACCGGCGTGAACAAGTCCGCGACCGATCTCGCGGCGAAGCTGAAGGTCACGCCGGAGCCGAACGCGACGAGCCGCAGCCTGAAAGAGGGCGGCGACAAGAACCTGGCGAACCTGAAGTCGCTGAAGGGCGCGGCGTTCGATCGCGCCTACATCGATCACGAGGTCGCGTATCACCAGCAGGTGCTCGACGCGCTCGACAAGACGCTGATTCCCGGCGCGAAGAACGAAGAGCTGAAGGCGCTGCTCGTCAAGGTGCGGCCGGCCTTCGTCGCGCACCTCGAGCACGCGAAGCACGTGCAGTCGGAGCTCGGCGCCAGGTAATGGCGCGGCCGGGTTGGACGGCGGCTGTCGCACTCTCGCTCCTCGCGCCGGCCTCCTGCGCCCGCGAGCGGCGGCCGCCGTCCGTCACGCACACGATCGCGATGGACGCGGTCGCCTTTCAGCCGCAAGCGCTGACGGTCCGCGCGGGCGACACGATCGTCTGGGTCAACAAGGATCCGTTTCCGCACACGGCGACGGCCTCCGGAGGCGCGTTCGACTCCGATCAGATCGCGCCAGGCGCGTCGTGGACGTGGACGGTGTCCGGCAGCGGCACGATCAGCTACGTCTGCCGCTTCCACCCGACGATGACGGGGACGGTGAGGGTGGAGAAGTGACGTGTATCGCGCTATCTCACTAGCTCGCTATCGCACTAGCTGATCATCGGGCTATCTCGTTATCTGCCTCAGTACCCACGTGCTATCGACTATCGAGCTATCGGCCGATCAAGTTATCGAAGGCAGACGCTCTTAGGAAAGCAGATAGCCCGATAGTCCGATGACCAGATAGCGCGATAGCGCGATAGTGAGTTAGCGAGATACGCCGATCTCGTACATCTCATATCTGATCGTCCACTCCGTCTCCTGCCCCGGCGCGACGTTCAGGTCGATGTAGGCCTCCGGGCACACGGTCGAGCGCGGGGACCAGATGACGAGCTTGGCGAGCGGGCGATCGCTGGTCTGGCGCACGGCGGCGCCGGTCTTCCGGTTCTCGACGCGGATGTCGTAGTCCTTCGCCGTCGGGCCGTAGCCCTTCAGCTCCGAGTAGATCGACTCCTGTCCCTGCAGCTCTCGCAGATAGACGACTTCCCTGCCGCGCGCGACGGCGATCCCCTTCAGATCGGCCGTGGCGGCGACCTCGAATGGAAAGCGGATCACCGTGTCCGGTCCCGTCGGCTGATTGTCGAGCATGTAGAAGTTGTGCTCGTAGACGTTCGTGACGATGGGCTTCCGGCCGGTGTTCGTCAGATGGTGCTCGATCGCGAGCGTGTGGCCGGTGAGACGGACGATCTTGCGATACGTGTAGCCGTATCCGCCGACGCCGGTCAACGTGTGCGTGAATTCGATCGCATCGTCATGCCGTACGAGCGCGCGCGTGCCGGGGTCGACGATCTCGTACGTCTTGAACTGGCCGTAGCCCGCCTCCTGCGGCTTGCGCACGGCGCCGACGCCGATGCGCACGAACGGCTCGCCGACCTTCGCCTCGTCGTAGCCGACGCTCTGGAACTCTTCGACCGGACCGGTGATCGCGTCGTGCGTCTTCGGATCGTAGCGATCGAACCACTTGCCGAAGTAGCTGTGGCCGTTCCAGGTGAGACTCGCGATCGCGCCCGCCCAGTCGAAGCGCGTGCCCTGGTAATAGCCTGTCGCCGCATCGGGCAGATACAGCTCGGCGCGAATCTCTCGATTGGCGATGCTGGCTTTCGGCGCGTCGGCTTGCGCCGCGACGAGGACCGATGCGAACAGCGCGGCGGATACCGGAAGGATGCGTCTCATCGTCATTTCGATCTCGCCGGACCTGAAGGTCCGGTGCTCCATTTCAAAAGGTGCGGCGCTCCATGGTCTTTCGGAGGGCCGGACCTTTGCCCTTCGGAGGGCTGGACCTTTGCCTTTCGGAGGGCCGGACCTTCAGGTCCGGCCTACCTGACCGCAAACGCGATCACCGTCCCGCCGGCCGCGACGGCGATGTACTCCGTCCCGTCGAACGTATACGTCATCGGCGATGCGCGCCAGCTCTGATTCGTCTCGAAGCGCCACAGCGGCTTGCCATCGACCGCGTCGGCCGCCATGAACGCGCCGCCTTCTTCGCCGAAGAACACGAGCCCGGTCGACGTCGCGAGCGTGCCGCCC
>CAZNMF010000369.1:0-9795 GCA_964573795.1 uncultured Solibacteraceae bacterium | reverse complement strand
CCCTGCAAACGTGGGCAGCAATCACGGTGTTCAATGCTAGGATTACCGGCGCCGTTATCTGGCTGCCCGATGGGCGGAGTTTTCCAACTCGGGCTGGCGACCTAATCGGCGGGAGGTTGCGTGTCGCCCATCTACGTTCGGCCGGCTCGCGAGCAGATTGAGCACGACCGTCTGATTCGCCACCTGCAGTCCAAGTACAAAAAGAAGTTCTCCGACGTCATCGTCAACATCGATGGCCAGGAGCCGCAGACGGCCGTCAAAATCGGCGCGCTGACGCTGTACCCGGACATCGTGCTGATGGACGGGAAGAAGCTGGCAGGCCTGGCCGAGGTCGAGACGGGGGAGTCGGTCAACAACCTCGAGGCCATGGCGCAGTGGACGCACTTCGCGCAGGCGCGCGTGGCGTTCCATCTGTACGTGCCCGTGCAGGGCTACGAGTCGGCCCGGCGCCTGTGTGACAGCTATCAGATCAAGGCCGGCGAGATCTGGACGTATCGCCCGGCGATGGACGGGTTCGATCTGGTCCGCATGCACGCCGATCCGGCGGCCGCCAACGGCGCACGGGGCGGCAAGGCTGCGGTGCTCGCGCCGGTCACGCCGCCTAAGCCCGTGGCGCCCGCGCCCGCGGCAGCGCCTTCGACGCCGGAGCCCGCCAGGCCGGCCGCGAAACCAGCCGCCAAGCCCGCCAAGCCCGCCGAGCCGCCGGCCAAGGCGAAGCCCGTCGCCAAGGCCCCGAAATCGGCGAAGGCACCGAAGGCGCCGAAAGTGAAGGCCGCGCCCGCAAAGGCCAAGAAGCCGGCCAAGGCGCCGAAAGCCCGTCCGGCGAAGGCCGCGGCCAAATCCGTCAAGGCGCGCAAGCCCGCGCCGGCCAAAGCGAAGAAGGGCGCGACGCGCAAGAGCCGGTAGCGACCCGTGCCATTCATCCGACACACGCGCGACAAGCGGGGCTACGACACGACGTACGTCATGCACCAGTACCGGCCGGCGCAGGGGCCGCAGCGGACGCGCGTGCTGTACCTGTTCCGGTCGCCTGCGCACGTCAAGATCGGCCGGCAGCCGCTCGACGAGGAGATCCGCGAGGCGCTCGAGCACACGCATCCCGATGTCAGCTTCGACTGGACCACGCTCAGTCGTGAGTCCTCGGTCGTGCGCAGCGAAGAGCCGCGGGAACGCGAGCGCGGCCCGCGCGCCGCGCGGCCGCCGCGTCCCGTTTCGCCGCCGCCTGCCGCGCCGGCGATCGCCGAGGATCGCTCGCTGCTCGGTCGCGTCGCCGGCGCCGAGCGCGCCGCCAAGCTCCGCGCCGCGTACTTGGACCTGCTCCAGCGCATCGGCCGGCGCAGCCGGACGCCGGAGGAGCGGGACCGGCTGACCGAGCGGATGCAGCGTCTCAACCCTGACGAGTGGCCGGACGAGGCCGCGGCGCGCGCGCAGCTCGACACCGTGCAGGCCGAGTGGGCGGCCATCGCCGCCGAGCTGCCGGCGAGGCGACGCGGTCGTCGCGGCGGCCGGCACCGCGATCGGGCGGAATCGACGGCGGACGTTACGCCGGAGGCCGACGCGGACCGGGCCGAAGCAGGCATAATGACTGTCGAGGTTCAAGGTGAGCTCGAAACCGACCAGGGGACGACGGGGCCAGGGGACCAGGGGACGAGGGGCATGGACGCGCTTCGGCCTGATCGCGCTGCCGCTGATGGCCGCAGCGACGACGATTCTGGCAGGCCAGGGGAAGTCCTCGGACCAGACGATCTTCCGCGTCACGACTAACGCCGTTCAGACGTCGGTCATCGTCCGCGACAAAGAAGGGCGGTTCGTGCCCGATCTGCGTCAGGACGAGTTCCGCGTGTACGAGGACGGCGTCCCGCAGACCATCACGACCTTCTCGCCGTGGATTGGCGGCCGGTCGCTTGGCAATCTGGTCACCGACAACAACATGTTCACGGGGCCGAAGATCGAGGGCCTGGTTCTGCCGGCCTCGAAGCCGCGGACCGACTCGTCGGGACGCGTGTTCATGATCTTCATCGACGACCTGCACATCACGCCGGGCGACACGCCGAGGCTCAAGGATCTGCTGAAGAAGACACGCGACATCCTGATCCACGACAACGATCTCGTCGGGTTCGTCTCGACCGGGACGTCGGCGGTGGAGATCAATCCGGCGTACGACTTCGGCCATCGCCGGTTCAACGAGGCCATCGAGAAGGTGATGGGCTCGGCGCCGACCGTCGACGAGTACATCGACAACGCGCTGACGGAAGGCGCGGAGGGCCCGCAGCAGGTGCGGTACAACTCGCACGTCGCGTTCGAGACGGCGTACGGGCTCATCGACGAGATGGCGGCCATCACCGACCGGCGCAAGGCGTTCGTCTACGTGAGCTCCGGTTACGACTTCAACCCGATGTCCGAGTCGCGTCTGAAGAAGATTCAGGACTACTACGCGGACATTCCCGGCGCGAACGACTCGACGATGCCGGAAGGATCGGTCGGCAGCGACGCCAACGATCCGGACGTGATGCGCAACGACGACTACAAGCGCCGCACGGAGTTCTCGACGGCCGATCTCGTCAGCGAGATCGCGCAGATCGGCCGCGCCGCGCAGCGGTCGAACATCGCGTTCTATCCGATCGATCCGCGCGGCCTCATCGCGACCGGCGCGGACGCGTCGACGCGCAACGAAATCAGCTACGGCGACTGGCGCGATTTCTTCCAGACGCAGGCGAGCACGCTGCAGACGCTCGCCGAGATGACGGGCGGTTTCGCGGTCGTCGGCACGAACGACTTCGAGAAGGGCCTGCGGCGGATCGACGCCGAGACCAGCGACTTCTACATGATCGGCTACACGTCGAGCAACCCGGATCCGTTCAAGGTCCGGCGGACCGTCAAGATCGAGGTGACGCGTCCCGGGCTGCAGGAGCCGTTGTACCGGACCGAGTACTTCCTGCCGCGGCCGAAGCGGCCGAAGCCGGCCGCGGCGCCGGCGGCGCCGAAGCCTTGATGCGGCTGACGGCTTCGTTCAAGTAGTACTCGTCCATCTCGATCCCGACGAAGTCGAGGCCGAGCCGCACGGCGGCGACGGCGCTCGATCCCAGCCCCAGGAACGGATCCATGACGATGCCCGCACGGCTCAGGCCGTGGAGGCGGAGGCACTGCTCGGGCACCTTCGGCGGGAACGACGCCGGGTGCGGCCGGTCGCGGTCGCGGCTCTGGATCGTCTCGTAGGGGATGAACCACGTATTGCCGCGGCAGCGCACGCCATCCCCCGCAGCCGCCCAACGTTTCACGTTCGACGCGTCCTGGTAGGGCACGCCGACGGCGCGTCGATCGAGCGGCGTCCGGCCGCTCGGCGTGAAGTGGAAGATGAACTCGTGGCAGTCGTTGACGAACCGGTCGCTGTTGATCGGCTTGTAGTGGCCGACCGCGACGTCGCGCTCGAGCCCGGCCGCATGGCCGGCGGCGTCGCGATCGATGGCGATCGACTTCACCCAGTGAATCGTGTTCTGCAGCTTGAACTTGTCGCGCGCGACCTGCGCGACTTCCAGCGGAATCCACGGATCGGTCGGCTTGGCGCCGACGTTGAGGAACAGCGAGCCGTTCGGGTCCATGACCCTGAACGCGGCGCGGAGCCAGCGTCCGGTCCAGTTCAGGTACTCGCGGCGCGGCAGGTCGTCCTGATAGGTCCGGTACTTGATGCCGAGGTTGTAGGGCGGCGAGGTCACGATGCAGCCGATCGACTGCGGGTCGAGCGCCGGCAGGACCTCGAGGCAGTCGCCGAGGAAGAGCCGCACGCGGGACTTCCCGACGGTCAGTTCTACACGGGGGCGAGGAATCTTCGGGGAGGAACGGAGCGCGAGAGCCATCGTTTGACTCTCTTCTCGGCCGTTGATCGGGACGAGTACAGGGCCGCGCACGACGCGCGGCGGCTGGCAGGTGGGCGTTACGAGGCGCGGCTGACGCCGCCGAAGCCGTGCGCGACGCGGTCGGCGCTGACCGGCTGGTTGCGCTGATGGCCGACTTCGGCGCAAATCGCGCCCTTTTCTTCGATGTAGCGAATCTCGCGATCGGTCCCGAGCTCGCGGTACCGCCCGCAGACGCAGCCGCAGGCCAGCGTCTTGAATCCCAGCAGTCGTACCAGACTCATATCCCCTCGACGAAATCGCTATGCAAGCGCTATACCCAATTTTCAGGTTCTGAGGTTCTGGGTTCCGAGGTTCTAGGTTCTGGTTCTGGGGTTCGGGGTTCAGGGTTCAGGTTCCGGGTTCCGGGTTCCGGGGTTCGGGTTCAGGAGTTCTTTGGCTCTGCGTTCGAGAGGACGCCGTTTGAGATGTAGGCCGGCTCTTCAGACCCGGCGGGTGGTGGGATTGCGCGCCGGAACCCCGGAACCCGAACCTCTGAACCCGAACCCAGAACGGAGAACCTAGAACCGAGAACCGTCCCCAATATCAGCTCCATTGAATTTTTTCCCCAACGCCTTGGATCACGATTGCGATGGCCTCATGAATGTAATCCGCGCCACAAATGCGCGCGATGTCGCGTCGTGAGGGCGTGGGCGGGCGGTCGTAGAAGCGATCGGCGCATCGGCCGATAGATCAAATGGCCGGGTTCCGCGTGCGCGAGACGCGAGGATCCGGGCGCCGCCGGCCGGGCGTGCGCGTCAGGATCGTCGGTACCCGTTGCGAATGAAGAACTTGGGATGTTACGATGCGACGCGTTCGCTCGAAATTCGGAGGCACGTCTTTGCCGGCACTGATCTCACCATTCCCACGTAAGTTGGCTTGCGGACTGGCTGTCCTGCTGGCGTGCTCGTGGCCGCTTCCCGCGGCCGCGCAGACGAAGACGCCCGCGAAGAAACCCGCCGCGACGGCCAAGAGCGCCAAACCGACGGTCGCAAAGCGCTCGACGCGCACCAGTCTCGCTCGTGCCGCCGCGGCGCGCCGCGCGCGTCAGGCGGCGCTCGCGCGCCAGCAGCGCGAGGCGATGACGCCGCACTACAAGACCGACGACTTCGGCAACATCGTGCCGGACGTGCGCGCGGCCGCGGCGATCGTCTACAACCCGCAGACCGGCGACGTGCTGTGGGAGAACAACGCGCACGACCAGCGCTCGATCGCAAGCCTCACGAAGATCATGACGGCCGTGACGTTCATCGCCGACGATCCCGATCTCACCCGGAAGGTCACCGTCACGCGCGCCGACGTCACGCGCGCGTCGACGACGCACCTGATGGCGGGCGAGGTCGTGTCGCTCGACGATCTGCTGCACCTGACGCTGATCGCCTCGGACAACGCGGCGGCGCGCGTCCTGGCGCGCACGTCCGAAGGCGGCACGACGGCGTTCGTGCAGCGCATGAACGAGATGGCGACGCACCTGGGGCTGACGAACACGCACTACGCCGATCCGTCGGGCTTGGACGCGCGCAACGTCTCGTCGGCGTACGACATCTCGCATCTGATCGCCTTCGCCACCTCCGACGAGCGGCTCGGCCCGATCATGCGGACCGCGCAGTTCGACGTCGAGACGAGCCGGCGCGACTTCACGATCCACAGCACGAACAAGCTGCTGGGCACCGACGTGGACGTCGTGGGCGGCAAGACCGGGTTCATCAGCAAGGCCGGCTACTGCCTGGCGACGCTGCTGCAGGTGCCGCAAGGCTCGCAGGTCGCCGTCGTCGTGCTCGGCGCCGCCAACAGCGCGGTGCGGTTCTGGGAGACGCGCCATCTGTTCGACTGGGCCGTCGGCCGTACGCAGGGACTCTTCGCGGCCGCGCCGGCAGCGAGCGCCGCGCCCGCGACGCCGTAGCCGTCTCCGTTCGCTGCGCCGCATCCGGCGCGTTTGATCCCGTCACGTTGCCGGCCGTCCGGCAACCATCGAGACTGGCCGTTCGTGGAATCCACCGCGTCGATTCAGGACGACACCGTCACCGAGAGCGCCGCCCGCACGCCGCGTCTGCACGTCCTGATGGTGGCGTCGGAAGTCGCGCCCTGGGCCAAGACCGGCGGGCTGGCCGACGTCACCGGCTCGCTGCCCGAGGCGCTCGATCGTCTCGGCCATCGCGTGACGATGATCCTGCCGCGCTATCGCGCCGTCGCGCTGCCGGCGTCCACGACGACGCGGCACGCGCGCGTCAGGCTCGGATCCGTCCAGCACGACGTCACGTTCCACGTCGCATCGCTCGCCGGGCGCGGGCGCGCCGTGTTCGTCGACGTGCCGCGCCTGTTCGATCGCGCCGGCTTCTACGGCGTCAACGGCCGCGATTTTCCCGACAACGCGGAGCGCTTTGGCATCCTCGCGGCCGCGGCGCTCGAGTTCGTCGAGCTCGACAGCGAGGCGCCCGCCGTCGACGTCATCCACGCGCACGACTGGCAGGCCGGCCTCGTGCCGGCGCTCGTCCGCACGGACAGCCGCCACTACGCCGCGCTCGGCCACACCGCGCTCGTCTTCACGATCCACAACCTCGCGTATCAGGGCTTGTTCTCGAGGGACATCGTCCCGGCATTCGGATTGCCGTGGTCGGCGTTCGCGATGGACACGGGCGAGTTCTGGGGCCAGTTCAGCTTTCTCAAGGCCGGCATCGCCTACAGCGACATGGTGACGACGGTGAGTCCCGCTTACGCGCGCGAGACGCAGCGTCAGGAGTACGGCGCGGGCATGGAAGGCGTGCTCGCGTCGCGCGCGGATCGCTACGTCGGCATCCTCAACGGCATCGACACGAGCGTCTGGGATCCGGCGACCGATCCGCTGCTGCCCGCGCACTTCGACGTCGGACAGCTCGACGGCAAGCTCGTCTGCAAGCGCGCGATGCTCGAGCGCTTCGCGCTGCCGATCGGCGACGATGCGCTCGCCCGGCCCGTCGTCGGGATGGTGTCGCGTCTGGTGGAGCAGAAAGGCCTCGATCTGATCGAGCGCGCGGCCGACGATCTCGCGTCGCTCGATGCGACGTGGATCTTCGTCGGCACCGGCGACGCGCGCTACGAGCAGTTCCTGCGCGATCTGGCGGCGCGCTATCCGTCGCGCGTCGGCGTGTTCATCGGCTTCGACGAAGCGCTCGCGCACCTGGTGGAGGCCGGCGCCGATCTGTTCCTGATGCCGTCGATCTTCGAGCCGTGCGGCCTCAATCAGATGTACAGCCTGCGTTACGGCACGGTGCCGGTCGTGCACGCCGTCGGCGGCCTCGACGACACGATCCAGCCGTACACGTCGCGCGCGCGGCACGCCAACGGCTTCAAGTTCCGCGACGCGTCGCCGGCGACGCTCGTGCGCGTGCTGCGCCAGGCCATCCGGCTCTATCACGACAAGGCGGTGTGGGCGCCGCTGATGGAGGAGGGCATGCGCGCGGACCACTCCTGGCAGACGTCCGCGCGGGAATATGTCAAAGTGTACAGACGGGCCAGGCAGAACGCCGCGCACCGTGCGGGGCGCTGACGGCTGAGCGGAAAGGACAGAGATCGAGACCATGGCATCCGAACACACGCAGACGTTCACCGACGGCAATTTCGACTCCGACGTGCTGAAGTCCTCGACCCCCGTGCTCGTGGATTTCTGGGCGGAATGGTGCGGCCCGTGCCGCGCGATGGAGCCGTCGATCAACACCCTGGCCAGCGATTACGTGGGCAAGGTGCGGGTGGGCAAGCTCAACGTCGACGACAACCCGACGGTGACGATGAAGTACATGGTCCGCGGCATTCCGACGGTCATTCTGTTCAAGGACGGCCAGGTGGTCGATCAGCTCGTCGGTCTCGCCGACAAGGGCACGCTCAAGCAGATGGTGGACAAGCATCTGTGAGCGCGTCGGTCCGCAACGTCGTCATCATCGGATCGGGGCCCGCTGGTTTGACCGCGGCCCTCTACACGGCCCGCGCCAATCTCTCGCCGCTCGTGATCGAAGGGCTCGAGGCCGGCGGTCAGCTCATGCTGACCACGACGGTGGAGAACTTCCCGGGCTTCCAGGACGGCATCATGGGGCCGGACCTGATGGCCAACATGCGCGCGCAGGCCGAGCGCTTCGGCGCCGAGATCCGGCGCGGCAACGTCAGCGCCGTGAGCCTGTCCGCGCAGCCGTTCACCGTCACGACCGACGAGGGCGTGATTCAGACGCGCACGATCATCATCTCGACCGGCGCGTCCGCGCGGCTCCTGGGCCTGCCGTCGGAGCGCAAGCTCATGGGCCACGGCGTGTCGACCTGCGCGACGTGCGACGGCTTCTTCTTCCGCGGCCGTCCGATCGCGGTCGTCGGCGGCGGCGACTCGGCCGTCGAAGAAGCGAACTTCCTCACGCGCTTCGCCTCGAGCGTGACGGTCATCCACCGCCGCGACACGCTGCGCGCGTCGAAGATCATGCAGGACAAGGCCTTCGCGAACCCGAAGATCGCGTTCGAGTGGGACAGCGAGGTCGTCGAGGTGATTGACGACGGCACGGGCGCGGTGTCCGCCGCGCGGCTGCGCAATCTGAAGACCGGCGCGGAGAAAGACCTGCCGATCGACGGCCTGTTCGTCGCGATCGGCCACACGCCGAACACGAGCCTGTTCACCGGTCAGCTCGACATGGACGAGAACGGTTACCTGATCACGCGCGACGGCGCCAAGACGAACGTGCCCGGCGTGTTCGCGTGCGGCGACGTTCAGGATCACGTCTATCGCCAGGCGATCACGGCTGCCGGATCAGGCTGCATGGCCGCGCTGGACGCCGAGCGGTATCTGGAACAGCACGGACACTGACACGCGGGAGGATTGATGATCGGAGGGCCGAACCTTCAGGTTCGGCCAAGCGGGCGGACCTGAAGGTCCGCCCCTCCGAGAGAACGACTTCGCCTACGCGATCCACCCGCCCCCGACCACCACCTCTCCGTCGTAGAACACCGCGGCCTGTCCGGGCGTGACGGCCAACTGCGGGACGTCGAAGCGAACTGACGCGAAGCCGTCGCCGTCGGGCGTGACGGTGGCGGGCGCGTCGGCGTGGCGGTGGCGGATGCGTGCAGTCAGGCGCGCGGGGCCCGGTGGGGCAGTGCCGGCGATCCAGTTGACGTCCTTCGCGCGGAAGTCCGCGCGGCCGAGCTCCTCGTGCGGGCCGACGACGACGCGCTGCTCGGCGGGCTCGAGGCGCAACACGTAGAGCGGCGACTTGCCCGAGACGCCGAGGCCCTTGCGCTGGCCGACCGTGTAGCGATGAACGCCTCGATGGCGTCCGATCACGGCGCCGCCTGAATCGACGATCTCGCCATCGTCCACCGCACCCGGCAGATGACGCGTCACGAAGTCCGCGGTGGCGCCGTCGGGGATGAAGCAGATCTCGTGGCTGTCCGGCTTGTCGGCGACGAGCAGGCCCAGCCGCCGTGCGTGATGCCGCACCTCCGGCTTCGTGAGCGCGCCGACGGGAAACATGGCGCGCGCGAGCTGATCCTGTGTCAGCGAGAACAGAAAGTACGACTGATCCTTGTCCGCATCGGCGCTGCGCAGGAGCTGATAGCGGCGCGTGTCCTCGTCGAAGACGACGCGCGCGTAGTGGCCCGTGGCAACCGCGCCGGCGTCGAAGCCAATCGCGCGATCCATCAAGTGCGCGAACTTCAGATCGGCGTTGCAATGGACGCACGGGATCGGCGTCCGTCCCGCGGCGTACTCGTCGACGAAGTTGCGCACGACCGTCGCCTGGAACTGCTCCTCGAAGTTGACGATGTAGTGCGGGATGCCGAGCGACGTCGCGACGCGCCGGGCATCGTAGAGATCGTCGAGGCTGCAGCACGATCCGAACGACTCGCGGCCCTCGCGCTGATCGTAGAGCTGCATGGAGAGGCCGACGACGTCGTG
>CAZNMF010000368.1:0-3551 GCA_964573795.1 uncultured Solibacteraceae bacterium | reverse complement strand
CACGGGCGTCGCGCCAGCCGTCGCCCCCGGTCACGCGGGCGACGCGCCGGCGCAGCCGCACGGAGTCCCCGTCAGCGTCTGCGTCGGCGAGCAGCGTGCCGTCGACGAGCACAGGCGCCGCGGCGGCACGCGCGTCGGCCGCGAACCATTCGGCGAGCGGCGGCGTCAGCACGGCGTCACGGGCCGTCGCCGCCCAGGCGGCGACGGCCGCAGCTAGAGCTGCTGACGCGAGCCCCCACCGCACGGCGTGACGGGGCGCGGCCGCATGCCAACGTTGGACGACCGGCCACGGGACGCGCGCGACGAGCCGCGGCGACATGAATCGCCATTGCGCGGCCACGCGCCAGGCCCGCCGCGCCAGCAGGCGCGGCACGGGCGCGATCGCCAGCGACGCGGCGCCGAGCGCCGCCGCCCGGGCGGCGCCCGGTGCCACGTGGGTCAGATCGCCGGCAACGGCGCCGCCGACGACGAGCAGGACGAGCGCGTGTGCGAAGCGCACGCGCTCGGGCGGTGCAAGATGCGGGCGCGCGAGCGCCCGCGCGATCAGGCCGAAATCCGCGTCGCGTGCGATCGCCGATCGCAGAAACTGCAATCGGTCCGCTGCGCACCATTAAGGTTTCTGCACGTCAACCTGTCACGCGGTTGCGTGTCCACCAATACCCTTCGCCGCCAATCCCGCTGGGTTGCTGTACACGCGGCGGCATCCGGGTTATCCTCGGAAGACGGGGCCGATCGCCCGGATCGGTTGCCGTGGAGGAGACGATATAAATGCGAGTGTTTCGTGGGTTGGCCCTTACGGCTGCTGTCCTTTCAACCTTCGCCCTGGCGGCGCCGGTGTACGCGCAGAACAACGCCAGCCAAGAAGACAACGGCATCGGCATCGGTGTCGAGGGCATGATCACCCGCTCGTCGGTCCACGCAGACAACGTGGGCGACCTGTTCAAGAGCAAGACCGGCTCGGGCTTCGGCCTCTGGGTCGGTGGCAACAAGAACGGCCTCATCGGATTCACCGGTGAGTTCATCTATCTCACGCGGAAATTCGAGGAAAGCGGCGTCGAGTTCAAAACTCAGGCGCTGGAAATCCCGGCTGTGTTTCATATCAACGTCGGATCGCGCAGTCGTAACGGCATCGCCGGTTACGGGCTGGTCGGTCCGGTGTTTACGATCAACCTCAAGCAGACGCGCGACGACAGCGACGTCAGCGACAACTTCAACGGCGCCGACATCGGCATCATGGGCGGCGCGGGCATCGAGATCTATCGCTTCGGCATCGAAGGCCGCGGCAACTGGGGCTTCCGCAACATCTCGGACGAAGGCGAGTTCACCGACACGAACGCGAAGCAGTTCACGTTCGAGCTGGTCGGCAAGTTCCGCTTCAACTGACGACGGGCGAAGCCCGACCTGTACACGACGCGCGGCGCCTCATTGGGCGCCGCGCGTTTTTTATGTGACGCTGCTTCAGCGCCGCACTCGTCCGACGCGTTCCGCCGTCACCGCTGCAGCACCTCGTCCAGCGTCATCGACCATTCGGGCAGCACGCGCGAGACGATCGGCTCTGTCGCGGCATACGTGCGCCGCGCCTGCACTCGACGCCGCTCGAACGACATCACCGTCACATCGCGACGCGTCGTGTCCACCCACCAGCACTCACGCACGCCATAGGCGGTAAACCAGGCAATGTGCTCGACGGTGCGCCCGACCCGCGGATTCGGCGACAGCACTTCAATCACCAGATCGGGCGCGCCCCGCACGCGGTCCTGCACGATGACCTCGCGCGCGTTCGAAATGAACAGCAGATCCGGTTGCACGATGAGCGACCGCCCGGCGTCGAGCACGACGTCGAGCGGCGCCAGCCACATCCGTCCGAGCTCCCGCTCGCTCACGTGCCGGTCCAGCGCGCGAAACAGGTCCGCCACGGCCGACTGATGCCGCGGCGACGGCGCGTCCGCCACGTGCATCACACCGTACGCCAACTCGGCCGGCAGAAGCGTTTCGGGCTGCCGGAAGTACTCATCCGTGGTCATGAGTGGAGGCGCTGGCGCCATGGTCGCTGTTCTCCTTGGCATCGTCATTTCGACGACGACGATGGCATCGTCCAGCGACGACGATCAAGAGAAAAGATCGTGCCAGCGCAGTGATTTTCGCGTCCGTCAATCGCTATCGATCTTCGACGAGCGTCGTGCCTTCACGCGGCCGCGGCGCACTTTGTGTTCGAGACGCTGCGCGCGCGATGCAGCGGTCGGCTTCGTCTTGCGGCGCGCTTTCGGCCGCACGAGCGCGCGGCGAATCAGGTCCGCCAGTCGTTCCCGCGCAGCCGCGCGATTCTGCGCCTGCGTCCGGTGCTCCTTCGCGTCGATCACGATCTCATCGTCAGCCGTGAGCCGATGCCCCGCGAGCGCGCGCAGACGCGTCTTCACCACCTCGGGCAGCCCCGATCGCCCGATCGCCAACCGCAGCTCGACCGCCGTCGCCACCTTGTTGACGTTCTGCCCACCGGGCCCCGACGCTCGCGCGAACGACTCGGACAGCGCGGCGTCAGGAATCGAGACTGAAGAGGAGAGGGGAAGAGGCATGGCATCTCGCTATCGCGCTATCTCACTATCGCACTATCGCACTATCTGATATCGGGCTATCTGACTATCTGCCGCCATCGGAGCTATCTCGCTATCTGCTCCACCGCGCCGGAGTCGCTGGTGCAGATTTCTCAATCGCCACATTGCAGAAACTGCAATCGCCCATGTCCGCCGTACGCCATCTTCGAGGCTTTTCGTGGCATCGCACCTGGCACGGAAGGTGTTCTGTGTGGTGCCATGACACATCAGGAGCTCTGTGCACGGACCGCGCGATTTGCCCGACAGACGATCGAGCTCGTGCGGCCCATCCTGTCGGACCCGGCGCTGAAGCACGCAGGCTCGCAATTGATTCGCGCCTCGGCGGCAGTGGCCGCCAACTACAGATCGACCGGCGAATCGCGCTCACGGGCCGACTTCATTTCGAAGCTGTCAATCGCGCTCGAGGAAGCCGACGAGTCCATATTCTGGATCGAGTTGATCGTAGCTTCGGCCACGACGATCGAGCGGGCGTCGCTGTCTGTGTTGCACCGCGAAGCCAAGGAGCTCGCCGCGATTCTCGGCGCCTCACGCCGAACAGCTCTGGCCAACCGCCTGTCGACACGACCGCCACACAGCGGCCGCTCAGACGGCCGCGCGCGATCGCAGACTCGCGAGTCCGATCACGGCGTCTCGCCAACAGACGACGACATCTAATCCCAGACGGCACTTGATTCGACGTACGTAGCCGCCGGCCTTCAGGCCGGCGGACGCGCGGCGGGCTGAAGCCCGCCGCCTACGTTCGGAGAAGCGTGCGTCAACGCAACTGACTCCCGGGATTAGGCTTGGCGCCGGCACGTCGACCGCAGACCGCAGACCGCAGACAGGAAGATAGACCGATAGGAAACAGATAACGAGCTAGCCCGATGCGAGATAGCGCGATAGGGCGATAGCGAGATAGCGCGCTACACGCACTCGTCCCGCCATCCTCCTATCTCCCCA
>CAZNMF010000367.1:0-11094 GCA_964573795.1 uncultured Solibacteraceae bacterium | reverse complement strand
TCCGTCGAAATCGCGAACGGTTGTTCGTTGAGGCCGTAGAAGGCTTCGTAGATCGGATCGCCGAGTGCCTTGAGCGAGGCCGGCGGTTGCACGGCCCGATTATAGTACGGGTTCACGACATTCTGCGGGAGAGCCGATGCGTGAACCCGGACGACTGGCCTCGTTCGCCGCCGTCAATCTGCTGGTGTGGGGGCTGATGACGGCCGTGCTCGTCGTCGTGCCCGACACGCTCGAGCGCTGGCTGAGCCTCGAGATCGCGCGCGTCATCGGCTGGGCGGTCGCGTGCGGCATCTGGGTCGTGGTCGTCGAATCGTCGTGGAAGGCGCGCTACGGTCCGTTCGTGCGCTTCTTCGCGCAGCTCATCCTCTGGGTCAGTGCCGCGATCGTCGCGATGTGGATCAGCGATCAGGCGAGGATCTGGTAGGCCGGTCGATCCGCCGACACATTCGTAACGCCGCGTTGCAACGGCGGGCAGCGCATGCCGCGCCGCGCGCGTGTGGCGCGGCCTGCGCCGAGGCGCGGAACTTGCCCGCGAACGTGCGCGCGAGCTCAGGGTGATCTACTTCCGGTGCACGGCGTGCGCAGGCGTCGTACGGGCGACGGCGGATCAGGCGGGACACGCCGTCGCCTGTCCGCGGTGCAATCACGAGAATCTGTGTCCGTCATCGACGGCCAACGCGTCCGTACCGGCGGCCGATGCGTCACCGCGCCAGTCGTGGACGCGGCTCGCGGCCGCGGGTCTGGCGCTGGCGGCGATGGCGTGGGCCGGCTGGTCGGCCGTCGTATTGCGACGAGCGGAGGATGACGAGGCGACGCCCGTGTCGCCGGTCGAGGCGCGCCAGAAAGCGATTCTCACGGACGATCTCGGCCGCGCCGGCGATCCCGATCTCGTCCGGCAATATCACGAGATCAACGCGCGCTATTTCGGCGGCCGGCTTCCCGCCATGCCGGTCATGTGGGAACCGAAGCTTGCCGCGGTCGGCGCGCTCGGCCCGCGGCCGTTCACGCTCGAAGGCATGTTCGGCCACGTCGGATCGCGGCAGGCCATTCTGCTCAACAATCGTTTGCGCTCGGATCCCGCCGGCACGACGCGGACGCTGTGCCACGAGATGGTCCACGCGTACTTGTACGAGATCGGCGATCGCACGACGGATCACGGCGCCGCGTTTCAGGCCGAGCTCGAACGGCTCGCCGACGCCGGCGCGTTCGCCGGTATCGTGGCGACAGCGGAGGAGCGGCGGGCGCTGAAGACGTGGCTCGACGCGGAGAACGCGCGCCTCGATGCGGAGGGCGACGCCGTACGGCAGGAGGATCGGGAGATCGCCCGCGATCGCGAGGAGCTGGACGCGGCGATCGACGAGATGAACGCGCGGCTTCAGGGCGCGGCCGCCGACCGTCCGTCGCCGACGGAGATCGACGCGCTCGAGTCGCGCCGCGAAGCCTTCAATGCGCGCATCTCAGCGATCCGGGATCGGGCGAGCAACGCCCGCGCGGCCCTGACCGAGTTCAACCGCCAGGTCGAGCGCTACAACCTGATGCTCGTTTATCCGGATGGTCTCGACGAGTCGTCGCTCGTCACCGCAAAGGCCGACGGCCCGTAGCCCGCCCTCGGTGTTCCGCAGCCTGTGGCCCGTAGCCCGTAGCCCGCAGCCTGATGAGTGGGGTGGATGACGGGGATCGAACCCGCAACGTCCGGAGCCACAGTCCGGTGCTCTACCATTGAGCTACACCCACCACGGGACAAACCGTAAGTGTAACACTTCAACGCCTGGCCGCGGCCTTCGGACCGGGCAATCGACCGTGTGAAGGCGCGCCAGGGCGAGAAACGAAAGGCACGCGAGACGCGGCGGACGTGACGCGCGCGGGTGCAGCCGTTGCGGCTCCTGCCGATTGTATCCGCAGCGACCGGAACCTTCACGTGCCCTCCGTCTTCGTTCCCAGCCGTTCTGCGGGCAAGGTCTTCGTCGCTCGCCAGCCGATCCTCGATCGCAGCGGCCGTGTGTTCGGCTACGAGCTGCTGCATCGCAGTGACGCGCAGTCCGATCAGTTCAGCTCCGAGTCGGCCGACCACGCGACCGCGCACATACTGACCGACGGGCTGCTGGCCATCGGGCTCGACGCGCTGGCCAGCGGGCGGCACGCGTTCATCAACGTCAACCGCCGGTTCCTCCTCGACGGCATTCCGGCCGTCCTGCCGCCTGGCCGTGTCGCCTTCGAGCTTGGCGCGGACGTGTCCGGCGACGAATCCGACGTGCTCGCCGTCTGCCAGTCGCTGCGTCAGGTCGGCTACGCGCTCGTCATCGATCACGGCGGCGCCGTCGCGTCGCCCCTCATGGACCTCGCGACGTTCGTCAAAGTGGACTTCAGCCCGGAGACGACGGCCGCCGATCGCTGGAAGGCATTTCCCGATGGTCCGCCCGCGCACGCGGCCTGCATCGCGACGCACGTGGAGACGGCCGAGCAGCTCGCGCTCGCGATTGCCGAGGGCTGCACCTATTTCCAAGGCTTCTACTTCGGCCGTCCGGTGATCAAGGAAGGCAGCAGCGTGCCGCCGCAGAAGATCGCGCAACTGCGGCTGCTCACCGTGCTGCACGATCCCGACCTCACCGTGATGCGCCTCGAGGAGATCATCAAGCCCGATCCGTCGATGTGCTATCGCGTGTTGCGCGCCGTGAACTCGGCCGGCGCCGCGCTGCAGACGACGGTGCACTCGATCCGCGAGGCGCTGGTGCTGCTCGGCTGCGACACCGTGCGCCGCTGGGCTTCGCTTTGGGCGCTCGCCGACGCCGGCCAGGACGCGCATGCCGAGCTCGTGTCGATGGCCACCGTGCGCGCGCGCTGCTGCGAGCTGCTCGGCGCGTCGATTGGCGGCGAAGAAGCGGCGGCGGAAGGCTTCCTGATCGGCATGTGCTCGCTGCTCGACGCCATTCTCGGCCGCTCGATGCGCGCCGTCGTCAGCGAGCTGCCGCTGCCCGAGAGCGTCGAGGCCGCACTGCTCGGCGTGCAGAACGCGCAGCGTCATCTGCTCGACGCCGTCGTGGCCTACGAATCCGGCGAATGGGACCAGGCGTCAGCGCTGGCCCAGTCCGCCGGCGCCGATCCCGCCGCGCTCGCCGCTGCCTACGGCGACGCGCTGCGGTGGGCGTATGAATTGAAGAGACATCGATGATGATGGTTCTCGGTTCTCGGTTCTCGGTTCTCCGTTCTAGGTTCTGGGTTCTGGGTTCTCAGAACCTCAGAGGACCTCAGAGGACTCTGAGAACCTCAGAGAACCTCAGAGAACCTCAGAACCTGAACCGAGAACCCAGAACCGAGAACGGAGAACCCCAAGCTCACATCGCCATGTCCGCCGCCGCCTGATGTTCCGTCGTGTACCACTCCAGCAGCAGATCCTGCGCGTCGACCGATGGCTGATCGGGCTCGACGCTCTCGGCCGGGACGTACGTGCCGTTCGACTTGAGGACGTGGGCGCGCGTGATGTCGCGGAGCAGCGTGGTGAGCACGACGTGGCGCAGGTGATCCGCGATCTCGAGATCGTGGATGGGGCAGAGCACTTCGACGCGGCGATCCAGATTGCGCTCCATCAGATCCGCGCTGCCGATGAACACGCGCGGCGCGCCGCCGTTGTGAAACCAGAAGATCCGCGAGTGCTCGAGGAACCGTCCGACGATCGATCGCACGGCAATCGTCTCGCTCACCCCCGGCACGCCCGGCCGGAGGCAGCAGATCCCGCGGACGATCAGATCGATCGCCACGCCCGCCTGTGACGCGCGATAGAGCAGCCGGATCATCTCGACGTCGGTCAGCGCATTGATCTTGATGATGATGCGCGCCTCGCGCCCCGCCTGCGCCTCGGCGATCTCGTGCTCGACGAGCGCGACGATCCGCGCGCGCAGGCTGATCGGCGCGACCAGCAGCTCGCGATAGTCGCGCCGGTTCGAGTAGCCCGTCAGATAGTTGAACAGATCGGAGACGTCCTCGACGATGTCGGCGTGCGTCGTGAACAGGCCGAGGTCGGTGTAGGCGCGCGCCGTCTGCGCGTTGTAGTTGCCCGTGCCGAGGTGCGCGTACCGCCGGATGCCGTCCGCCTCCTTGCGCACGACGAGGCACGCCTTGGCGTGCGTCTTCAGGTTCAGCAGCCCGTACGCGACGTGCGCGCCGGCGGCCTCGAGGCGCGTCGCCCATTTGATGTTGTTGCGCTCGTCGAAGCGCGCCTTCAGCTCGACGAGCACGGCGACCTGCTTGCCCATCTCGGCCGCCTCCACCAGCAGATCGACCAGCGGCGAGTCCGTGCCGATGCGGTACAGCGTCATCTTGATCGCGATGACGTGCGGATCGTTGACGGCCGCCGCGAGAAACGCCTCGACGGTCGAGAACGACTGGAACGGCAGATGGACGAACCGATCGCGATGGCGGATGTCGGCGAAGATCTCCTCGCCTTGCTCGCCCTGCCAGACGTCGGACGGCACGAACGGCGGATACTTCAGCTCGGGCCGCGGCAGCGACGCCAGCTCGCTCCAGTCGCCGTAGCCGATGCGATCGCGCGTGCGATAGACGACGTCGTCCTCGATCTCGAAGTTCTCGATCAGAATCTCGAGCACGCGCCGCGGCGTCGTCGCTTCGACCTGCAGCATCGCGATCGCCCCGCGCCGGCTCTCCTTGAGCCCCTGATCGATCGACTCGAGCAGATCGTCGGCTTCGTCCTCCTGAATGACGAGGTCCGCGTCGCGCACGACGCGGAACAGGTGCGCGCCCTTGACCTGCGTCCCGGGGAACAGCGCGCCGAGATTCGCGCGGATGACGTCCTCGAGATAGACGAACGTCCGCGCGTCCCCGCGCGCGAGCGACACGGGCAGCGGGATGAAGCGCGGCAGCACATCCGGAATCTTCACGCGCGCGAACCGCGTCTTGCCGGCGTGCTTGACCACGACCGCGAGGTTCTGGCTCAGGTTCGAGATGAACGGAAACGGATGGCCCGGATCGAACGCGAGCGGCGTGAGCGCGGGCGCGATCTGCCGGACGAAGTACGTCTGCAGGTAGTCGACGATGGCCGGCGTGTACTCGACGGGATCGAGCAGACGGATCCCGTGCTCGCGCAGCAGCGGCCGCAGGATGTCGTTCCAGCAGCCATCCTGCCGCCGCAGCATGTCCGTCGCGCGGCGGCGGATGACCTTCAGCACCGCCGACGTCGTCAGCCCGTCCGGCGACACGTCGTCGAGGCCCGCGCGCGACTTGCGCAGCAGCGAGGCCACGCGAATCATGAAGAACTCTTCGAGGTTCGTCGCGACGATCGAGAGGAACTTGACGCGCTCGAGCGGCGGGTGCGACGTGCCCGTCGCCTGCAGCAGGACGCGCTCGTTGAAGTCCAGCCAGGCCAGCTCGCGATTGATGAGCAGTCCCGGGTCGGTCAGGGCCGGTGGCGTCGCCGGGACGGCCCCGGAGCCCGCCCGGCCGGGCGTCGAATCCATGCCCGGCATTCTAGCGGTCCCGAAAGACGGGCCACGTCAACACCGTGTAACATCAGAGGCTCCACCTTGCCCGGATCCCGCCCGGCAGGGCAGGATCTGAGCAGCCATGAGTCAGGACACGCCCCAGCCGCCCGTCCCGAGCGACCGGACCTCGCTCACCGACGACGAGCGCATCCAGAACGTCACGCCCCTGCCATCTCCGGAGGACCTGATTCGCTCGTTTCCGATCGAGCGCTCGTCGGTCGAGGGGCTCGTGACCCAGACGCGCCGGCGGATCCGGGACATCATCCACGGCCGGTCGGACCGGCTGCTCATCGTGCTCGGCCCCTGCTCGATCCACGACCCCGAGGCCGCCGTCGACTACGCCAAGCGGCTCGTCGTAGAGCGCGGCCGGCTCGCGGCGGATCTCGAGATCGTCATGCGCGTGTACTTCGAGAAGCCGCGCACGACCGTCGGCTGGAAGGGGCTCATCAACGACCCGTTCCTCGACGGCAGCTTCCAGATTCGCGAAGGGCTGCGCATCGCGCGCCATCTGCTGCTGCGCATCAACCATCTCGGCGTGCCCGCCGGATCGGAGTTCCTCGACACGATCTCGCCGCAGTACATCGGCGACCTGATCAGCTGGGGCGCGATCGGCGCGCGGACGACCGAGTCGCAGGTGCACCGCGAGCTGGCGTCGGGGCTCTCGGCGCCGATCGGCTTCAAGAACGGCACCGACGGCAACGTGAAGATCGCGATCGACGCGATCCTCGCGGCGCGGCAGAAGCACCATTTCCTGTCCATCCACAAGAACGGCCAGGTCGCCATCGTCGAGACGAGCGGCAATGACGATTGCCACATCATCCTGCGCGGCGGCAAGGCGCCGAACTACGACGCGCGCAGCATCGACGCGGCGGCGCGGACGCTCGGGGCCGCGGGCCTCGACGATCGCGTGATGGTCGACTGCAGCCACGCCAACAGCCAGAAGAACCACGAGCGGCAGATTCTCGTCGCCGGCGAGCTCGCGAGCCAGATCGCCTCCGGCGAACGGCGCATCTTCGGCGTGATGATCGAGTCGGCGCTGAAAGGCGGGCGCCAGGACATCGTACCTGGGCGTCCGCTCGTCTACGGCCAGTCGGTGACCGACGCGTGCATCAGTTGGGACGACACCGTCCCGGTGCTCGAGACGCTCGCGCAGGCCGTCCGCGATCGACGGCGCGCGCGGCCGCAGGCCGTGCCGCTGACCGAAGCGCGCGAACGCGCGCCGCAGTAGGAGCGCATTGCGAACTTCGCCCCTCGACGGGCTCGGGGCGACGTGAGCAACGTCGAACGTCGAAGTTGACGGGGCGCCGGGCGGCGCGTCTTCGATTCCGCAACGCGCCTTGCCGTCCTGATGCCGCTGGCAACCGCACGCTGAGCACGGCACAATGGCGGAAAGAGGTTCCGCCGTGCCCGCACGCCGCAAGCCTGCCAATCCTCGTTCTCCTCGCGCCGCTCGTCCCGCGCCCGGGCGGCCACGCGGGGCCGCCCCGACGTACGCCTCGCGAGCACGCGCGCGCGATCGTCAGACGTCCGGCGAAGCGCTGATCGATTGGGCCGAGCCCGAGCGGCCGGTCCAGGTGCTCGACTGGCGCAGCCGCGCGAAGCAGTTCGGGCTGGGATCGCTCGAGGACGCCGACGCCGACGCCGACGCCGGCGCGGCCCCGCGTACGGCCGACGAGCTGATCCAGGAGGACGAGCCCGAGGCGTTCGAGCCGCAGGCCATCGACGACGCCGGCGACCGCGAGAGCGGCGAGCCGTCAGACGCGGAAATCGCCGAGGAGCCGGCGGCGCCGGTCGCGGCCGACGCGGATCTCGTGCGCGTCTATCTGCAGCAGCTCGGCCGCCGGCCGCTGCTCACGCGCGAACAGGAGCAGACGCTGGGGCGCCGCATGGAAGAGACGCGCGCCGATCTGTTGCGGCTGCTCGCGGAGCTGCCGTGCGCGCGCGCGACGCTGCTGCGGCTCGCCGACGAAGTGCGGCGCGGCGCGACGCCGGCCGCGTCGCTGATTCTGCTGCCAGAGGGCGGCGAGCTCACGGCGTCGCGCGTGGCGCCGGTGCTCGAGGCGTTCGCGCGCGTGGAGCGCTGGCACAAGCAGATCGAAGCGATGTGCGCCGAGCGGCGCGCCGCCAAGGCGCCGCGGAGCGCCGCGCGCGCGAGGCCGGCCGATCGCGCCGGCGCCGTGACGACGAAGATCGCCGGCGTGCTGGGCGATCTGCCGATCCGGCCGTCGGTCGTCGACGAGATCGTCTCCGAGCTCACGCGCGCCGACGCGCGCATCGCCGACGCGCGGCGCCAGCACGCCGGCGCCGAGCGCGCGCGCGTGCTGCGCGAGGTGGCGACGCGCAGCGGGCTGCTGCCGCGCGTCTTCCAGGCCATCGTCGCGCGCGTGCGCGAGCGGCACGAGACGCTGCTCGATCTGAAGCGCCAGTTCGTCGAGGCCAACCTGCGGCTCGTCGTCTCGATCGCGCGCAAGTACGTCAATCGCGGGCTGTCGATGCTCGACCTGATTCAGGAGGGCAACATCGGCCTGATGAAGGCCGTCGATCGCTTCCAGTACCGGCGCGGGTTCAAGTTCTCGACGTATGCGACGTGGTGGGTGCGGCAGAGCATGACGCGCGCGATTGCCGACTACGGCCGGACGATCCGGCTGCCGGTGCACGTCATGGAGTCGCGGGGGCCCCGCAAAAGCGAGCCCCCCGCCCGCAAAACGGAGCTCGGCCGCGATCCGCAGCCGCAGGAGCTGGCCGATCGCATGAAGGTGCCCGTCGACAAGGTCCTGCTGCTGCTCGAGGCCGCGAAGCTGCCGTCATCCCTCCACACGCCGGTGGGCGACGACGACCAGACCGAGCTCGGCGACTTGCTGCCGGACGCCGCCGCGCCTTCGCCGGAGAGCGCGGTCGTGGCGGGCGAGCTCGCCGAAGAAGTCGAGCGCGCGATGGCCGATCTGACCGAGCGCGAGCGCGAAGTGCTGCGCCTGCGCTTCGGCCTGGCCACCTCGCGCGAGCACACGCTCGGCGAGATCGGCCGCCGCCTGATGCTCAGCCGCGAGCGCGTCCGCCAGATCGAAGCCAGCGCCATGGCCAAGATCCGCGCAAAACGAGGGCAGGCAGCATAGGGGGACGAAGGGACCAAGGGACGAAGGAGAATCCTCGTATCGCCCTATCGCCCTATCTCACTAACGCGCTATCTCATATCGCGCTATCTCGCTATCTTTCGGCCTCGCCTCCGAAGCTCCGCGACGCGTGGCCGACGGTTTGGGGAACAAGGTCGATAGCGAGATAGGGAGATGAGAGGCAGATAGCCCGATAGCGAGCTGCTAGATAGTGCGTTAGCGAGATAGCGCGATAGCGAGATACAGCGCGTCTCATCATCCCTTCGTCCCTTCGTCCCCTGGTCCCCTGGTCCCTTCCCATGTCCCCCTCGCCAACCTCTTGCCCCGCTCTCCCGTCTCATGTATGGTAGTCACACATATGTCAGTGACACCCCCTGCACGCGAGCTCAAGAAGGGCAGCGCCGAGCTGCTGATTCTGTCCTTGGTCGATTCGCGCGCGCGGCATGGCTATGACATCGCCCGGCTGATCGAGGTCCGGTCCGATGGCGCGCTGAGCTTTCACGCGGCGTCGCTCTATCCGCTGCTGTATCGCCTCGAGAAGCGCGGGTGGATCAAGGGCCGATGGGTCGAGAAGGCCGGCGAGCGCCGGCGGCGGATGTACCGCCTGACTCCGGAAGGTCGCGAGGTCCTGGCCGCGCAGCGCAACGGCTGGCAGGCCTTCGTCGACGCGATCAACCGGATCACGGCGCCGGAACATGCCTGAGTGGAAGCGGCTCGTCCGCGCGCGGATCGCCGGAGGCGGTCTGAGCCCGACGGCGGAGATGGATGTCATCGAGGAGCTGACGCAGCACGTCGAGGATCGCTACCGGCAGTTGTGCGCCGACGGCGTCTGCGAGGCCGAGGCCGAGGCGCGGAGCCTGGCGGAAATTGACGGCGAGGATCTGATGCCGGAGTTGCTGGATCTGCTGCCGAGAGAATCGTAGCCATGGACGGGCGCCGTCGTGCGCGTGTCCACTTCGTGCAACGTTCAACGTGTATCCGTGTTTGAGAGAGAGCGCGAGACCCATGGATGTCCAACGCGACCCCGCGATTCTGAAACGCAAGCAGCGCAACCGCGCGATCATCGGCGTGCTCGTCGCGCTCGGCGTCGTCGCCGTCAGCGTCGCCGTCTCGCGCCTCCAGCCGGCGCTGCCGGCGGTCACGGAATCCACGCTGTGGATTCGCACGGTGCAGCGCGGCGCGTTCACCCGGGAAGTGCGCGGCGCCGGCACCCTCGTGCCCGAAGAAATCCGCTGGATTCCGGCGATGACCGCGGGCCGCGTCGCGAAGATCGTGCTGCGGCCCGGCGCGCAGGTCGAGCCGGGCACCGTGATCCTCGAGCTCGACAACCCCGATCAGCGGCAGACGGCCGCCAGCGCCGAGATGGACTGGAAGACGGCCGTCGCGCAGCTTGCCAATCAGAGAGCCACGCTGGCCAACAACCAGCTCGCGCAGAAGTCGACGATCGTCGAAGCGCAGTCGTCGCTGCAATTGGCGAAAACCGATCTCGACTTGAACAAGGCGCTGGCGGAGAAGGGCCTCGTGTCGGCCTTCACGATCAAGCAGAAGCAGGCGGCCGTCGATCAGGCCGAGAATCGCCTGAAGCTGGCGCAGCAGCAGCTCGAGGCCGCCATCCAGAACGAGTCGCTGCAGCTCGCGCCGTACGAGGCGACCGTCAATCAGAAGCACGCCGACTACGAGCGCGCGCTCCGCCAGCTCGCCGATCTGCAGGTGAAGGCGGCCATGTCCGGCCGTCTGCAGATCGTCAGCGTCGAAGAAGGCCAGCAGGTGTCGCCGGGAACGAACCTCGCGCGTGTGTCCAATCCGTCGAAGCTCAAGGCTGAAGTGCGCATCCCCGAGACGCAGACGAGGGACGTCGCCATCGGCCAGGTGGCCGACATCGATACGCGCAACGGGCACGTGCCGGGCCACGTCTCTCGGATCGATCCCGCGTCGAACGGCGGCACGGTCGGCGTCGACGTCACGCTGGACGGTCCGCTGCCGGCCGGCGCCAGGCCGGACCTGAGCATCGACGGCACGATCCAGCTCGAGAAACTGGCGTCGGTGCTGTTCGTCGAGAGCCCCGCGATCAGCCAGGACAGCGGCACCATCTCGCTGTTCCGAAAGGTCGGGACCGAAGCCGTCCGCACGACTGTCAAGATCGGGCGGCGGTCCGTCCAATACGTGGAAGTCGTGGATGGATTGAAGGAAGGGGACAGCGTCATCCTCTCCGACATGTCTCAATATGACGCATTCGATCGATTGAAGCTGCAGTGACGCCGGCAGGACCCCGTGATGGCCTGTCTTCAGGAGCCAAGATGAACTCGACCATGATGCCCGTCATCGAGCTCGAAGGACTGAGCAAGATCTACTACACGGATGAAGTGGAGACCCACGCGCTGGCCGAGGTGACCGTCACCATCGAGCGCGGCGAGTACGTCGCCATCTCCGGCCCATCTGGCTGCGGAAAGTCGACGCTGCTCTCGATTCTCGGCCTGCTCGACACGCCGACG
>CAZNMF010000366.1:0-24984 GCA_964573795.1 uncultured Solibacteraceae bacterium | reverse complement strand
TGCCGGACGGTGGATCTCGAAGTGCCGGCGCACGCGCAGATCGTGCTCGAAGGCTACGTCGAGCCAGGCGAGCGACGGCGCGAAGGGCCGTTCGGCGATCACACCGGGTTGTATTCGCTCGCCGACGACTTTCCGGTCTTCCATCTGCAGTGCATCACGATGCGCAAGAAGCCGATCTACGTCGCGACCGTCGTCGGCCGTCCGCCGATGGAGGACGTCTATCTCGGCAAGGCCAGCGAGCGGATTTTCCTGCCGCTGATTCGCAAGACGCTGCCGGAGATCGTCGACATGGCGTTTCCGCCGGCCGGCATCTTCCACAACCTCGTGCTGGTGTCGATCGACAAGCGCTATCCGGGCCACGCGCGCAAGATCATGAGCGCGTTCTGGGGGCTCGGCCAGTTGATGTTCTCGAAGTGCATCGTCGTCGTCGACAAGGACGTGAACGTGCAGGACTTCGACGAGGTCGCGTGGGTCGTCGGCACGCACGTCGATCCGTCGCGCGACATCGACATCACGAAAGGGCCCGTCGACGATCTCGACGACGCGGCGATCCTGCCTGCGTATGGTGGCAAGATGGGAATCGACGCGACGCGCAAAGGACCGTCGGAAGGCGTCACGCGAGAGTTCCCGGGGCGATTGACGACGACACCAGAAGCTGCGAAGCGGGCGGCGGAGATTTGGGACGCGATCAAGAGAGGACTTACGGGGGCTTGAGGCGTGGGGCTTGAGGCTTGACGGAATGTCGCGCCCAAGCCCCAAGCCCCAAGCCTCACGCCCCAAGCCATAAGCCGTAAGCCGTAAGCCAACAAGGAATCCCATGTCAGCAACAACGCACAGTTTGGCGGACCTGGAAGAGAAGGTCGCGGCGGGGAAGGCGCTGACGAGCGCCGAAGCCGCGCGCGTGATCGCGTGTCCCGATCTCGTCAGCGTCGGCGTCCTCGGCGAATCGGCGCGGCGGGCCGCGACGGGCGACACAATCACGTTCGCGCGCGTGTGCACGGTCGCGCCCGGACAGGACGCCTTGACGATTGGCGACGCGGGCGAAGTCCGGTTGACGGGCGCGCCCGCGTCGATTGACGACGCGCGTGCGCGTGTGCGTGCGGCCGTGCCGCTGGCCGATGGACGCCCGCTGACCGGCTTTTCGCTCGCCGATCTGCTGGATTGCTGCGGCGGCGATCCGTCCGCGCTCGCGGACGCCGCAAAGGCCCTCAAGGCCGATGGCCTCGAGGCGGTGGCGGAAGTTCCCGTCGATCGCTTCGCGTCGACCGACGCGCTCGTCGCCGCGGTGCGCACGGTTGTCGACGCTGGACTGGGCGTCTGGCGCTTCACCGTCGACCGCGCGGGCCTGGCCGATCGCCTCGCGCTCATCGATCGCGTCGTCGACGCGCAGCGGCAGGTCGACGGCGCGCGCGCGTTCGCCCCGCTGCCGCGCCTCGATCCCGTCGAGACGCCGTCGACCGGATATGACGACGTGAAGACGATTGCGGCGGCGAGGGTGCGATGCCCGGCGTCGCTCGTCGTGCAGGTCGACTGGCCGCTCTACGGCCCGAAGCTCGCGCAGGTCGCGCTGGCGTACGGCGCGGGCGACATCGACGGCGTCTCTCCCGTGGACACGCTCGGCCTCGGCCACCGGCGATCCCCGGCCGAGGACATCGCGCGTCAGATTCGTGCCGCCGGCGGACGGCCCGTGGAGCGCAGCGGACGCTTTGCGCCGATTGGGTGACGCCGAGTGGTGCGACTGGGGGCGGTCAACTATCTGAACGTTCGTCCGTTGGTCTACGGCCTCGACGGCCGGCCGGACATCTCGCTGCGATTCGACGTCCCGGCCGAGTGCGCGCGGCTCCTCGACGCCGGCGCGATCGATCTCGGCATGGTGCCGTCGATCACGCTCCTCGATCGTCCCGGCGATCGCATCGTCCCGGGCCTGTGCATCGGATCGGATGGGCCCGTGGCGTCGGTCGCGTTGTTCGCGCGCAAACCGATGCGTGAGGTCGCGACCATCGCGCTCGACACCTCGTCGCGCACGTCCGCGGCGCTGGTGCGCGTGCTCTGCCGGCGCGTGTTCGAGATCGCACCCACGTTCGTGCCGCACCGGCCGGATCTCGCGTCGATGCTGGCCGTGGCCGACGCCGCGCTGCTGATTGGCGATCCGGCGCTGTTCATCGATGTGCCGCCCGGCGTCGACAAGATCGATCTCGGGGCGGCGTGGACGGACCTGACGGGGCTGCCGTTCGTCTGGGCGTTCTGGGCCGGCCGGCCAGAGGCCGCCGACGCGCACGTCGTCCGCGTGCTGCAGGACGCGGCGAAGGCAGGCGCGTCGCACCTGGACGAGATCGCGCGCGCGTACGTCGCCGCCACGCCGGTGCGGGAGCCGCTCGCGGCACGTTATCTGCGCGAGAACCTGATGTTTCGGCTGACGCCGAGGGCCGTCGACGGCCTGCGGACCTACTATCGCGAGGCGGCCGAGATCGGCCTGGTCACGCCCGCCGAGCCCGTGTTCTTTGCGTAAAATGAAGGCCCATGGCTGTTGACGTCATCGCCGCGCGGGTCGAGCAGGGGGGGCGGCTGTCGCGCGAGGACGCGCTCGATCTATACTCGCAGTCGCCGACGGCGCTGCTCGGCCGGCTGGCCGACGGCATGCGCGCGCGCAAGCACACCGAAGGCATCGTCACCTACATCATCGACCGCAACGTCAACTACACGAACGTCTGCGTGGCGCGCTGCAAGTTCTGCGCGTTCTACCGGCCGGTCGGATCGAGCGAAGGCTACACGCTCGGCTTCGACGAGATCTTCCGCAAGATCGAGGAGACGATCGCGCTCGGCGGCGGCCAGTTGCTCCTGCAGGGCGGACACAATCCCGACGTGCCGCTGGCGTGGTACGAGGATCTGTTCCGCCAGGTGAAGGAGCGCTATCCGGACTTCCGCCTGCACGCGCTCTCGCCGCCCGAGGTCATCCACATCTCGCGGCTCTCGCAGCTTCCCGTGCCGGTCGTCATCGAGCGGCTGATCGCGGCCGGGCTCGACAGCATCCCCGGCGGCGGCGCCGAGATCCTCGTCGATCGCGTGCGCAAGCTGCTCAACTGCTACAACAAAGCCACTGCCGACGAATGGCTCGGCGTCATGCGTCACGCGCACCACGCCGGTCTGCGCACGACCGCGACGATGATGTACGGAACGGTGGAGACGATCGAGGAACGGCTCGAGCACCTGTTCCGGCTGCGCGACGTGCAGGACGAGACGGGCGGGTTCACCGCGTTCATCGCGTGGAGCTATCAGCCGCAGCACACCGAGCTCGGCGGCACGGAGGCCACCGGCGTCGAGTACCTCCGCACGCTGGCGCTCGCACGGCTCGTGCTCGACAACTTCGACAACCTGCAGGCCTCGTGGGTGACGCAGGGCGGCAAGGTGGGGCAGATGAGCCTCGCGTACGGCGCCAACGACATGGGCAGCGTGATGATCGAAGAGAATGTCGTCCGCGCCGCCGGCGCCGAGTACTGCATGGACGAGTTCGAGGTCGTCCGCAACATCGAGAACGCCGGCTTCGCCGCCAAGCGCCGCAACATGCACTACGACGTGCTGGGCGATCCGATCTTCCGCCAGCGGGACGTGCCCCGGATGCTCGAGCTGGCCGTCGCCCGCACGGACGGCCGCGGCGGCGAGGCCGAGGATCTGCGCGGCTACGAGGCGCGCAGCGCCGCTGGGCGGCGCCAGCGGTCGTCCGCGCAGTGAGCGCGCATGATCTACGCGTGCCGCTGGCTGCTGCCGATCGACGGGCCGCCGATCGAACGCGGATGGATCGAGATTGACAATGGCCGGATTCGCGGCCTCGGCCGCGGCGTGCCGCCCGCGCGCGCGCACGATCTCGGCGACGTCGCGCTGCTGCCCGGTCTCGTCAACGCCCACACCCACCTCGAGCTGAGCTGGATGGCCGGCCTGGTGCCGCCGGCCGAGTCGATGGACGCATGGATCCGCGCGCTGCTGAAGTTGCGTCGCGCCGGACCGCCCGGCGGGCAGGAACAGGTGCTGCGCGCCGCGCGCGAGGCCGCAGCGGCGATGGCGAAGGCCGGTACCGTGCTCGTCGGCGACATCACGAACTCGCTCGTCTCACCGCGCGTGCTCGCCGACGCCGGGATCGGCGGCGTCGTCTTCCACGAGCTGCTGGGCTTCGACGCGGCCGAGCCTGCGCAGATGGTCAAGCGCGCGGCCGCGCAAGCGGAGTCCGAGGCCGAGGCCGTCGCGCACGCGCACGTGCCCATTCACGTGACGGTCGTGGCGCACGCGCCATATTCGGTCTCGCCCGCGCTGTTTCGCGAGATCGCGAGCCGCGCGAGCGCCGTGCCGCTGGCCGTGCATCTCGGCGAATCGGCGGAGGAGATGGAGCTCCTGCGCACCGGACGCGGGCCGATACGCGACCTGCTCGAGACGCTCGGCGTGTGGACCGATCTCTGGCCGGTGCCGTCGTGCGATCCGGTCGAGTACATGCACCGGCTCGGCTATCTGCGGCCCGGCTTGCTGGCCGTCCATGCCGTGCACCTGACGGACGAAGCGCTGGCGACGCTGGCGGAATCGGAGGCGGTCGTCGTCACGTGCCCGCGCAGCAACCTGTGGGTCGGCGCCGGCATGCCGCGCGTGGCGCATTTCTACGCGGCGGGATTGCCCGTCGCGATTGGCACGGACAGCCTCGCATCGGTGGACACGCTCAATCTCTTCGACGAGCTGGCCGAGCTCAGGCGCGTGGCGCCGGACGTGACGGCCGCGTCGCTGCTCGACAGCGCGACGCGCGTGGGAGCCGTGGCGCTCGGCTTCGGATCGTCGTTCGGCACGCTGAGCCCGGGGAAGCGCGCGGCGCTCGTGGCGGTCGACGTGCCGGCCGACGTCACCGATGTGGAAGAATATCTGGTCAGCGGCGTGCCGGCGTCGGCCGTCCGCCGCATGTCGTGATGTTGGCCCGCCTCCGAACGTACGCCTCCTTCGTGCGCGTCAGCCACTCGGTGTTCGCGCTGCCGTTCGCGCTGGCCGGTGCGCTGTTGTCGTCGCGGCTGGTGCCGCTCACGTGGCTTCGCGCCGGCTGGATCGTCGCCTGTATGGTCACGGCGCGCAGTGCGGCGATGGGCTTCAACCGCCTGGTCGACGCGTCGTACGACGCGCGCAACCCGCGCACGGCAGCGCGTGAGCTGCCGCGCGGCGCGATGAGCCGCGGCGAGGCGATCGGCTTCGTCGCCGTCGCCTCGGCCGCGTTCGTGTTCTGCGCGAGCCGGCTCGGCCCCGTCTGCTTCGCGCTGTCGCCCGTCGCGCTCGCCATCGTGTTCTGGTACTCGCTCGCGAAGCGCGTGACGTCGTACACGCAACTATTCCTCGGCCTGGCGATGGCGGTCGCGCCGGTTGGCGGCTGGATCGCGGCAGGCGGCCCGCCGCGGCCGGAGCCATGGGTGCTCGGGCTCGCAATCGGCACGTGGGTCGCGGGATTCGACGTGTTGTACGCGTGTCAGGATCTCGAGTTCGATCGCCGCGAGCGGCTGCGATCCATTCCCGTGCGCTTCGGCGTCGTGCGATCGCTCTGGATCTCGCGCGGCCTGCACGTGATCGCCGTCGCCGCGCTGGCCGCGGTGGGCGCGCTCGCCGGCCTCGGCCGGATCTACGCGACCGGCGTCGCGCTCGTCGCGGCGCTGCTCGTCTACGAGCAGTCGCTGGTGCGCGCCGACGACCTCTCGCAGGTCAAGCGCGCGTTCGATCTCAACGGATGGGTCGGGCTGTTGTATCTCGCCGCGACCGCGATGGACGTATGGCTCACGTGAGGCCGGACGATGGCGTCTGACGCGAAGCGCATTGCGGTCGGCATCACGGGCGCGAGCGGCGCGATCTATGCGGTGCGCACGGTGGCTGCGCTGCTCGAGCTCGGCTGCCATCTCGAGATCGTCGTCAGCGAGTACGGGCGGCGGCTGCTCGCCGACGAGCTCGGCGCCGAGGCGCGCGTCGATCGTCTGGCGTCGTTCCTCGTCGATCGCTACGGCGCGGGCGTCGAGACCGGGACGTTCGAGCTGCACGGCAACCGCGATCTCGGCGCGTCGCTGGCCAGCGGCAGCCATCGCTGCGAGTCGATGGTCGTCGTGCCGTGCTCGATGAAGACGCTGGCCGGCGTCGCGCACGGGCTGTCGCAGAACCTGATCGAGCGGGCCGCCGACGTCATGTTGAAGGAGAAGCGCCGCCTCGTGCTCGTGCCGCGCGAAACGCCGATGAGTCTGCCGGATCTGCGCAACATGGTCGCGTGCGCGGAAGCCGGCGCGATGGTGCTGCCCGCCATGCCCGCGTTCTACCAGAAGCCGCAGACGATCGACGATCTCGCGTCGTTCGTCGCCGGCAAGATCCTCAACGCGCTCGGATTCGAGCAGCGGTTGTTTCCGGCGTGGACGGGCGAGTGACGGTCTCGACCTCCAAGGAGCCGGCGCGCATCGCCGGCATGTTCGACGCGATCGCCCGTCGCTACGACACGCTCAACCATTTGCTCAGCGCCGGCCTGGACAAGCGCTGGCGGCAGGCGGCCGTGCGCGCGCTGCAGCTGACCGGCCGCGAGCGCGTGCTCGACATGTGCACGGGCACGGCCGACCTGGCCCTCGAGGCCGCCACGTCGCCCGGCGGCCAAGCCGCCGAGGTGCTCGGCATCGACTTCTCGGCCGAGATGCTGCGGCACGCGCAGCGCAAGGTGCGCGCGGCGTCGCTCGAGACGCGCGTCCGCCTCGTGCGCGGCGACGCGACGCAGATGCCCGTGCCCGACGCCGCGTTCGACGCGGCGACCGTCGCATTCGGCATCCGCAACGTGCTCGACCCGATGCAGACGTGCCGGGAGTTCCTGCGCGCGCTGCGGCCGGACGGACGGCTGGTCATCCTCGAGTTCGGGTCGCCGCGCGTGCCCGGCCTGCGGGCGCTCTATCTGTGGTATTTTCGGAGGGTCCTGCCCCTCGTCGGTCGCCTGATCTCGAAACACGGCGACGCGTATACCTATTTGCCAGCATCGGTGATCGAGTTTCCCAGCGGCGACGCGTTTGCCGCCATGCTCGTCCAAGCGGGGTTCGAGCGCGTCAGATTTAAACCGATGGCCTGTGGAATCGTGTATCTGTATGAGAGCAGGAAACCGGACTTCGCCGGAAGCCGCGTTTCTTGAGCGTCCGGTTTCGCTGTCATGTACCTCGACTTCGAGGATCATCGTCCGGAAACGCCGCGGGTGCCGTCGGCGATCTCCGTCAGGGAAGGCGTGCTGCTGTCGCTCGTCTTCCACCTCGCGTTGGCGCTCGCGATCGTGCTCTTCCCGAGGCTCTTCGTCCCGTCGTCGGCCGCGCCCGTGACGCCCGTCCCGATGGAGCAGCCGCCGCTGCGGTTCGTCGAAGTGCTGCCGCTGAACGACAAGAGCCTGGCGCCGCTCATCCGGACCAACCCGTCGGACATGGATCGCCGGAGCGCGACGCGCGAGCGCGCGCCGAATCCGGACAACACGATGCCGTTCTCGCGCGGCAACACGTCGCAGTTGATTGAGGGCGGCCCCAAAGCGCCGCCGCCCGCGGCCGCGCCGACACCGCCCTCGCCGGCCGTGCAGCCTTCGCCGCCCGCCACGGCTCCGTCGGCCGACGCGGCGCTGTCGCAGATGACCGTTCCGGTGCCGACGCCGCCGTCGCCGGCCGCCGCGCCGCGGCCCGCCAGCCGCGGGCTGGCCGACTCGCTCCGCAATCTCCAGCAGTACCTGCGCAACGAGAACTACGACAACATCCGCGGCGGCAACGCCGATCAGTCGGCCGACATCCAGTTCGACTCGATGGGCGTCGACTTCGGGCCGTGGCTGCGGCGCTTCAAGAACCAGGTCGAGCGCAACTGGATCGTCCCGACCGCCGCGATGACCTACCGCGGCCGCGTCGTGATCCAGTTCAACGTGCTGCGTAACGGCACGATCACCGATCTCAACGTCGTGCAGCCGGCGGGATACCCGTCGCTCACCTCGTCGGCCCTCAACGCGCTGAAGCTCTCGAACCCGACGTCGGCGCTGCCGCCCGAATATCCGGCCGAGCGCGTGTTCTTCACGGTCACGTTCCACTACAACGAAGAGCCCAGGTCCGCGCCGTGAGCGCGCTGGTCGCGATCGTCGGACCGACCGCGACGGGGAAGAGCGCGCTCGGGATCGCGCTGGCCGAGGCGCTCGGCGGCGAGATCCTCGCGTGCGACTCGACGGCCGTCTACCGGCGCATCGACATCGGCACCGACAAGGTCCCGGCGTCCGAGCAGCGCGGCATTCCGCACCATCTCGTCGATCTCGTCGAGCCGGACGAGGTCTTCTCCGCGGCACGCTACGCGCGCGAGGCCGCCGACGTCGCGCGCGAGGTGATCGCGCGCGGGCGGCTGCCGATCCTCGTCGGCGGCACGGGCTTCTACTATCGCGCGCTCGTGCGGGGCATCTTTCCCGGGCCGTCGCGCGACGAGGCGCTGCGCGCGCGGCTCGATCGCGTGGCCGATCGGCGCGGGATCGAGTCGTTGCACCGCTGGCTCGCGCGCGTGGATCTGCCGTCGGCGCATCGCATCCAGCCGCGCGATCGCAAGCGCCTCGTGCGCGCGCTGGAGGTGTACCTGCTGACCGGACGTCCGCTGACCGATCACTTCGAGGACACCATCTCGCCGATCGCCGACTTCCGCGTGCTGACGATCGGCCTGGCGATGCCGCGGGAGGCGATTCTGCCGCGCGTGGCGACGCGCGTCGCGCAGCAGTTCGACGCGGGCGTCGTCGGCGAAGTGCGCGCGTTGCTCGCGTCGGGCGTGCCGGCGACCGCGCATGCGCTGAGCGGCCTGGTCTATCGTCAGGTGCTCGAAATGCTGCACGGCGTGCGTGACGAAGCCGCCACGCGCGAGCTCATCGTCCGCGAGAACATGCGCTATGCGCGGCGCCAGGCGATCTGGTTCCGCAGCGAGCCTGGCGTGCAATGGATCCAGGGGCCGGGTGAAACGCCCGCGGCGCGCGACGCGGCATTGGCGATCGTGCGGCAGGCATTGGCCGAACCTGAAGGTTCGGCCCTCCGAGGGCAAGGAAGATAGCGCGATAGGCCGATGATTCAGATAGCGCGATAGTGCGATAGTGAGTTAGCGCGATACATGGCTCCTGCCCCTCTCATCTCCCGCGTTCTCCTCATCGTCATGGACTCCGTCGGCATCGGCGAGCTGCCGGACGCCGGGACGTACGGCGACGAAGGCAGCAACACGATCGGCAACATCGCGCGTGCGGTGCCGCTCCGCGTGCCGACGCTGAGGTCGCTGGGGTTGGATCGGCTGGTCGATCTCGGTGGCCCGCGCGTCGCGGATGTGCGTGGCGCGTACGGACGCATGGCCGAGGCGTCGGCGGGGAAGGACTCGGTCACGGGCCATTGGGAGATGACCGGCATCGTGCTCGATCGGGCGTTCCCGACGTATCCGCATGGATTTCCCGCCGAGCTGATCGCGGAATTCGAGCGCCGCATCGGCCGCCGCACGCTCGGCAACGTCGTCGCGTCCGGCACCGTGATCATCGATCAGCTCGGCCCCGAGCACCTGCGAACGGGCGCGCCCATCGTCTACACGTCGGCCGACAGCGTGTTCCAGATCGCCGCGCACGAGGACGTCATCCCGATCGACGAGCAGTACCGCATCTGTCACGTCGCCTTCGAGCTCGTCGCGAAGGGCCATGGCGTCGCGCGCGTGATCGCGCGGCCGTTCGTCGGCGAGCCGGGACATTTCACGCGCACGGCCAACCGGCGCGACTTCGCGCTCGAGGCACCGTCGGACACGTTGCTCGACCATCTGAAGCGCGCGGGCCACCCGGTCGTCGGCATCGGCAAGATCGAGGATCTGTTCGCGAAGCGCGGGCTCACCGACGCCGTGCACACGACATCGGACGAGCACGGCATGGATCTCGTCGAGTCGTACCTGACGTCGACCGCGGCGGGCCTGATCTTCGTCAATCTGGTCGACTTCGACACGCAGTACGGCCATCGCAACAACGTCGAGGGCTACGCCGCCAATCTGGAGCGCTTCGACGCGCGCCTCGCCCGCGTGTTGCCGCAGCTCCGGACGTCCGATCTGCTGATCGTCACCGCCGATCACGGCAACGATCCGACGACCGCGTCGACCGATCATTCGCGCGAGTACGTGCCGGTGCTGGTTGCCGGAGACGCGGTGCGGCGCGGCGCGGATCTGGGCACGCGTGCGACGTTCGCGGATCTCGGCCAGACGATCGCCGAGATCTTCGGCGTCGGTCCGCTCGCGCACGGCGTCAGCTTCCGCGCCGACCTCCTGCGATAGACTGGCCGCGTCATGGCGAGCATTCGTGAACAGCTCGAGGCGCGCGAGCGCGAGTTCCTCGCGCCGCAGGCGGCCAAGAGCGCCGAGAGCCAGGGCCGGCTGCGGCCGGAGCCCGACGATCCGATCCGGCCGATCTTCCAGCGCGATCGCGATCGCGTCATCCATTCGAAGGCGTTCCGGCGGCTCAAGCACAAGACGCAGGTGTTCTTCTCGCCGGCCGGCGATCACTATCGCACGCGGCTCACGCACACGCTCGAGGTCTCGCAGATCGCGCGCAGCATCGCGAAGGTGCTGCGGCTGCACGAGGAGCTGACCGAGGCGATCGCGCTCGGACACGACCTCGGTCATCCGCCGTTCGGCCACGCGGGCGAGCGCGTCATCGATCGCCTCATGCCCGGCGGCTTCAGCCACTACGAGCAGAGCCTGCGCATCGTCGACGTGCTCGAGAACGGCCGCCGCGGGTTGAACCTCTCGTGGGAGGTGCGCGACGGGATCGCGCGCCATTCCAAGGGCAAGCACGGCCTGCCGGTCGGCGCGCCGAAGGCCGATCGGGCGAGCACGATCGAAGGGCAGATCGCGCGCGTTGCCGACATCATCGCCTACGTCAATCACGACATCGACGATGCGGTGCGCGCGGGTGTGCTGGACGAAGCGTCGTTGCCCGCGTCGGCGACTGCGCGCCTCGGCCAGACGTCCTCGCAGCGCATCAACGCGATGGTCACCGACGTCGTACACGAGACGCTGGCGGGCGGGTTGACCGAGATTCGCATGAGCGACGAGGTGCTGGCCGCGACGATCGATCTCCGCAGCTTTCTCTTCGAAGCCGTCTACGAGAACCCGCGCGCGACGGCCGAGTTCGAGAAGGCCTCCGGCGTCATCGGCGGTATCTGGGAGCGCCTGCACGTCAAGCCCGAGCCCTATCTCGACGAGGCGACGATGGAGGCCGAGGGCCGCGACGCCGCTGTCCGCGACTTCGTCGCCGGCATGACGGATCGTTACGCGGTCGCGCTGTTCGAAGAGCTGTTCGTGCCGAAATCCTGGACGGTCTAGGCGTCAAGAGCCGTCGTATCTCGCTACCTCACTATCGCGCTAACGCACTATCTGGCATCGCGCTCTCTGCGGATCATCGGACTATCTGCCTGTTCGACGACATAAGCGACGGCCCTCCAACGACTTGTGCGGTGACCTCTCGTCTCTGTACGTGTTATCCGCCGTCTCTTGTCCGTGCGAGCGCCTCGCCTTAGGCTCCTGCGCGCTCTGGTCGCGGCGTCGTCGCACGACGTCCCAATGCTGCCAGACATGTGGAGGAGCGCATGCTCGACGTCGTCAAGGCCGCGCGGCCAGTCGCCCGCGCACAATCGAAATGCCTTTCGGCGTTGACACTGATCCTGGCTGTGGTCGTCTGTGGCAGCGGCACCGCCCAGGAATCGTCGTCGTCGCCGAGCTACCGTGTGCCAGGGCGCAATTCTTCACGCTGCAGTCCGCCGAGATCTTCGTCGTCCACCCCGACGGCAGCGGATTGCGGCGGATCACGCGTCACGACGCCTTTGCTGGCAGTCCTGCCTGGTCGGCCGACGGGAAGCGCCTGTTCTGTTACGAAGCGACGAACGATGAAACCGACAAGATCAGCGGTGCACGGCGCTTGCGCGGGACGACCCAGATCGTGCGCATCGAGCTGGCGACGGGCGAGCAGACCGTGCTGACGAGCGGCGACGGCGAGAAGTGGTCGCCGCAGCCGCTCGCCGACGGGCGCGTCGGCTATGCGAGCGGTGGTCCGGAAGGCGGCGTCGAGTTCGTGGGCGGCGCGTACGGTGCGCGCGGCGAGATGCGCAACCCGCATTGGTCGCCGGACGGGCGCCGCATGGTGTTTCAGCGGGAGATGGACTCGAACTGGCCGCCGTTCCAAGCCTGGCCGAGCCGCGAGCCGATGGTGAAGCTCGTGCGCATGGGCGTGTTCCCGGCCTGGAGCCCGTCGGGCGACGTGGCGCTGTCGAACGATCAGACTGCGGGGATCCTGCACAACAGCATCGTGTCGATGAAACCCGACGGCACGGATCGCAAGGTGCTGTTCACTGACGCGCAGCGCAGCGCGTTGGCGCCCGTCTGGTCACGCCAGGGCGATCGCATTGCGTTCGGCTTTGGCCGGTTCTTTCAGGACGTGCTTGGGCCCGCGGTCGCTGACATCGCGGTGATCGGCGCCGATGGCACAGGGCTGCGAGTGCTGACCGACGGGACCGCGAATGTCGGCTTCCCGGACTGGTCTCCCGATGGGCAATTCATCGTCTACCGGCAGGCCGGCGGCAACAGCGGGCTCTTCATCCTCGACGTGCAGACGCGGGCCGTCAGACTGTTGACCAGCGGCGGGCACGAGAACTTTCCAGCGTGGTCGCCGAAGGGCGATCGCATTGCGTTCACGAGCGACCGCAGCGGCGACTACGAAAGCTATTCCATCAAGCCGGACGGGACGGGTGTGAAGCAGCTCACACACAGCCCCGGCAACGAGGGGCACAACGCCTGGTCACCGGATGGGGAGTGGATCGCGTTCACCAGCGCGCGCGGCGGCTACAAGGACGAGGCGCCGCTGCATCCGGCCAATCCGCAATCCAACGGCGACATCTACATCATGCGCGCCGACGGCAGCGACGTGCGGATCGTCACGGACAACCCGTACGAGGAGGGCACGCCGGCATGGTTCGCGATCGCGCCCGAGCCCAAGGTCAGGTGAGCGTCATCGCGCGGCGCGCGCAACGGTCCAGATGCCACCCTGCGCACGCACGATCGGCAGGATCACGTGATGCGCGGCGACAGAGATCTCCATCAAGGCCATGTTCGGATAAATCTGGCGGGCCGGGTCGCTGAACGTCGTCTCCTGACGAGGTGTGCCGATCACCATGCCGCGCCGGGAATCGAACGCGATCGACCAGAGATTGAAGGCCCAGCCGTTGTTGGACGTGAAGTAGATCCTGTCGCCCGTCGACGACCATCGCGGCTTGTCGACGGACCACTTCTCGCCGGTGGCGACACGCCAACTCGTCTCATCGGCGTCCCGCTGGTTGACGCTGACGATCGCCAGACGTGCGCGCGGCCGGCCGGGCATGCCGGAGGCCCGAAACGCGATCCATTGACCGTCCGGCGAGATGGACGGTTGATGGATCCTGCCGTGCGTCGTCTTCGTCACGACGACGGCGGCCATTTCGGCTCGCGGCGCTCCATCGGCCGGAAGCAGCACTAGGGCGTTGTGTCCGTCGACATATCGCACGCCGCTCGAGACGAGGAATCGATCGTCTGGCGTCCAGCTGTTGGCCCGTTCCAAGGGCATGTCCGTCTCGGCCCCGAACGCCCACGACGACGTCAACGGCCCATCTACATCGCGCTCGAGATCGACCGTGTGCACCTGCTGCTGCATCGCGTCCGGACCGGACCACTTCGCGTTCGTGTACGAGACGCGCCGGCCGCTCCGGCTCCACCGCGGGAACATGAGGAGCTCGTGGCGGTCGTCGACCGTGCGGAGGATGCGCTCGTGGCCCGTCGCCAACTCCCGCACGACGAGATCGCGCTGTTGCTGGCTGCCGGGCTTCGCCCGGACGAAGACGACACGCGTCCCGTCGGAACTGACATCGGGCAGGACGGCGTGCTCGGCCTCTGGCGTGACGGGCTCCGCGCGATCCTCGCGAATCCTGCCAGCGGCGTCCATTTCGTACGACCACAACTGCGCGGTGCGCGCCGATCGCTCAATGGCCAGGCGCTGATCGCTCGACGACACGCTGAACGTGTGCGCATCCGCGAACGCGGTCACGGGATGCGGACCACCCGTGACACGGCGGTTCGCCACGTCCACGTCGATCTGCCAGAGGTTCCGGACGCCGCGCACCTCGCCGACGAAGAAGACCGCTCGTGCGTCCGCGCCCCAGTCGAGCGGATCGGACCAGACGGTCACCGCGTCGTCTCGGAAGCGCTGCGTCACCGCATCGTCGACCGTCCACTCGACGATGCCGGCGCCGGCGGTAGACACGTCGACGCTGCGGAAGAGCACCGGAGATCCGACTGGCAGCGTCAATGCGACCACTTCACGCGAGTGCGGACGCCAGCCGGACGCGCCGAGCAGATCTTCCGGCAGCGGCTGAGGTTCGTGATCGTCGAGTCCGACGACGTACAGGCGCGAGCCGCCGCGCCAGAGAGTTGATTCCGTGAACAGAAGCATCCGGCCGTCGGGCGACCACCGCGGCCTGTAGCCGAAATCGGTAAGCCGCTTTTCAGCGCCGCCCGTCGCGGGCACGACGAAGAGGCCGCCGTCGCCGCGCTCCGAGCGAAACGCGATCGCGTTGCCGTCGGGCGACCAGTCCGGCTGCCAGTCGTGCGCCGGATTCGTCGTGATGCGGACAGCGCTGCCGACGGCGCCGCCATCGGCCATCCGCTGCGTCCAGATATCGAACTGGCCCGTCTCGTTGCCGGCATACGCGAGCGATTGGCCGTCTGGCGAGAAGCTCGGATTCGTCTGCAGACCGTCGTCGAAGGTGAGTCGTTGAGCCTCGACCGAGGCCGGCGCATCGTGACGGTCGGACCAGCGGCTGCTGAGCGCTGCGGCCGAGAGCGCGAGCGCCGATGCCGTCGCCGCGGCGACGAGCCATGGGCGCGAACGAGACGGCGTGTTTGCTGCGGCTCGTGCGGACGTGTGTGCGACGTCGGCGACTGTGGGAGGTGCCGCCGCTGTATCCGTGCGATTGTCTGGCACCGACCGCCGCGTTGCGTCGCCGCCGATCGTGTCGGCGGCGTCGATCGTGCCGATGAAACGATACCCGCGGCGGGGCAGGGTCTCGATGAACCTGGGCGCATCCGCCGAATCGCCAAGCGCGTCGCGCAGGCGGCGCACGGCGGTGTTGAGGCCGTGATCGAAGTCGACGAACGTCTCGGCCGGCCACAGCCGTGTGCGCAGCTCCTCGCGCGTCACGAGATCCCCCGGACGCTCGAGCAGCGCGCGCAGGATCCGAATCGGCTGGTCGCGTACGCGGATGCGCCGGCCGGCTTTCAGCAGCTCGTGGGTCCGCGTGTCGAGCTCGAACCGGCCGAAGCGGACGCGGCGGGCGGGAGGCATGTGTGGCAGGTCGGAGGAGCGGTGATTATGCCGCAGCCGTGCGCCGATCGCCACGCGAGTGCGAGACAAAGGCCGATCCCTTGACCATCCAACGACTTGCGCGGTGATGTCGCGGCAAGACGAATGTCATGCCCGCACCATTGCTTCCCCTCGCGGACGTGGCCGAGGCTGTGGCGGCAAAGGAGTCCCATGTCTGAACCGTCATCGCAGGACAACCCCGTCTTCAACCTCACGACCGCGCACGTGGCCGCACGCTGCGTTCACGTCATCGCCGACGCCGGCGTGGCCGACGCGCTCGACGACGAGCCGAAGTCCGCCGCCGAACTTGGCGCGGCAACCGGTCTGCATGCCGACGCCCTCGCCCGGATGCTGCGCCTGCTTTCGACGTACGGCCTGTTCGCGTGGCAAGGCGGCGGATACGTTCACACGCCAGCGTCCCGCATGTTGCGTTCCGATCACCCGGCGTCGATGCGGTCGTTCGCGCGCATGATTGGCTCGCCGTGGAATTGGGATCACGCCACGGACTTCCGGCACGCTGCGGTGACGGGCAGGCCCAGGCAGGACTGGGCCGCGGCCATGGCGTACTTCGCGACGCACCCGGAAGAGCTGCACATCTTCAATCGCGCCATGATCGATGTCTCGAACCCGATGGAACCGGCCATTGCGGGCGCATACGACTTCTCGGCGTTCGGCACGATCGTCGATGTCGGTGGCGGCCTCGGGCATCTGGCGCGGGCGATTCTCGATCGCTATCCATCGCTCGAGGGGATCTGCTTCGATCTTCCTCATGTGGTCGCCGACGCGAACGCCTCCGGCAACGCGCAGCGCCGGTTACAGTTTCACGGCGGCGACTTCTTCAACGACGCGCTGCCGTCCGCCGACGCGTACGTCATCAAACAAGTACTGCACGATTGGAATGATGCGGATGCGGTGCGGGTGCTGACGTCGATTCGCCGAGCGGCGCCCGCGACGGCGCGGCTGCTGGTGATCGAACAGATCGCGCCGGAGCCGGAAGACGTCTCTGGACCACATCCCGCGATCCTGCTCGACGTGCTGATGCTCGCGGCGACCGGAGGTCGCGAACGGACCACATCGGAGTATGCCGCCCTGCTCAGGCAATCAGGATTCCACTTCGAGAAGGTGATTCCCACGCCGACGCTTTGTTCGATCGTCGAAGCCATTGTGGCGTGAGCACGACGCACTTCAAGGTTGCGGTCAAAGGAGTTGTCATGACGTCAGAACGACAGAGCCACGAACACGCAAGGCCTCGCGCGGCTCGCGAAGCCATCGCGGACATCTACTCCGTCTTCGAGGAGGCTTTTCTGCGGGGCGATGCGAGTGTGATCGCGGCGGGATATACGGATGACGCACAGTGGCTCGTGCCGAATGTGCCCGTGATCCACGGCAAGGCGGCCATCGAAGGCGTGTGGCGCCAGATCGTCGGATCGGGCGGCAATACCCTTCGCATCGAGATTCTGGAAGTCCAGGAAGCCGGCGCCTGGGCCTATGAAGTCGGCCGGTTCACGGCCAGCGCTCCAGACGGTACCGTCGCGAACGCGGGCAAGTACATCGTCATCTGGCAGCTGCAGGCAGACGGCACGTGGAAGACGCACCGGGACATTTTCAATTGGGACGTTCCGCCCGAAGGGGCGTAGCGGTCGTCGAGCGCGCGCGCGTCAACGTCCAGATCCCGCCCTTCGGCCGCACGATTGGCACGACGAGATGGTTGCCGCCGACGGCGAGCTCGAGCTCTCGGATGTCGGGCAGGAGGTGAGCCGCGGGGCTGTCGAGAGCCAGGACCTGCCGCGGCTCGCCGACGGTCGTGCCGCGAGTGCTGTCGAAGCCGATCGACCAGACGCTGAGCGGGCCGCCGTCGGTCACGGTGAAGTAGATGCGATCGCCCGACGCGGACCATCGAGGCTTGTCGACCGACCAACTCGCGTTGCGGACGGCGATGGTCCAGCTCGTCTCATCACTGCGGCGCGCGCTCGTGCTGACGATCGCGATTCGCGTTCCCGGCAATCCGGGCGTGCGCGCCGTGCGAAACGTGATCCACCGGCCGTCCGGCGACGACGACATCTCGTAGATGTCGCCGCGCGTCGACGTGATGACGATCGCAGATGTCTCCGCGCGTGGAGCGGTGGCAAGCGGCAGCAGCACGATGGAGTCGTGGCTCTCGACGTAGCGCTTGCTGTTTGCGACGATCGCCCGGTCATCGGACGTCCAATCGCCCGGAAGATCGGCGGCGCTCATGCTGGCCAGCCGCTTGGACGTGAGCGCTTCGTCGCGTCCCGTCGCGGGATCGAGCAGCCGCACCTGATCATGGCTCTCGCGAGCCGATTGCCTGAAGAAATCGACATAGGACAGCCGGGTGCCGTCGCCGTTCCAGCGCAGGAATCCGATGTTCTCGCGATCGTCGTCGATCGCGCGGAGGGCACGCTCGCGGCCCGTCGTCATGTCCCTCGCGACGACCTCGAGCCGCTGCCGGCTGCCCGGCTGCGACTGCATCGAGACGAGCGAGCGGCCGTCGGGACTGAGGTCGGGTGCCTCGGCGTGCACGGCCTCGAGCGAGACGGGCTGCTCGCGGCCCGTGCGCACGCCGCCCGCGCCGTCCAGCTCGTACGCCCACAGGCGCGCCGCGCGCGTCGATCCATCGAACGCGATGTGCCGGCCGTCGCGCGACAGCGCGAAGTTGTTCGCATCACGCGATGTGCCGGTGATGCGCGTCGGACCGCCGACGACGCGGTACGCCGCGGCGTCGACGTCGATGCGCCAGACGCTGGGCAGCCCATGGCCTTTGCCGATGAAATAGATCGCCCGCCCGTCTTCGCTCCACGCCAGCCGCTCGCCGGGAACGACCAGCGTCTGCTCACGGAAGCCGTCGATGACCCGATCGTCGAACGTCCACGCGATGTGCCGCTGTGTATCGACGTTCACGCTGAGGAGCACGATGCGGAAGGGAATACGGAAGGCGTTCAGAATCACGATCTCGTGCGAGCCGGGACGCCAGCCGAAGGCTCCGCCGTTCGTGCCTGGCGTCTGCACCAGCCGCGGAGAAGCGCGCTCGTCAGGGCTGACGACGTAGAGCGAAGTGCTCAGGCCCGCAATGATCGATTTAGTGAACGCGATGATCTGGCCGTCGGACGACCACTGCGGCCGGTAGCCGAAGTCCGCGACTGGGACGTCCGCACCGCCGGTCGCCGGCGTGATGAAAATCCCTCCCTTGCCGCGATCGGATCGAAACGCGACGCGGTTGCCGTCGGGCGACCAGTCAGGCTGCGAGTCATCGGCTTCGTGCGTCGTGACGCGCACGGGGTTGCCCACAGCTTTGCCGTCGTCGTCCACGCGTTGCGTCCAGATGTCGAAGTTGCCCGACGCATTGCCGGCGTACGCGATCGACTGGCCGTCGGGCGAGAAGCTCGGGTTCGTCTGCAGGCCATCGTCGAAGGTGAGTCGTGTCGCTTCGGACCATGTGGTCGACGATGTGACACGATCGCCGCTCCAGCGGCGGCTGAGCGCGACGGCTGAAGACGTCATCGCGAGCAGCGCAATTGCCGCGACGAGCCATCCTCGCGGCCACGTGCGAGTCGCGGGCGTGGCGGCAATCGCGGCGGGCGGTGACGCCGCGTCGGATGGCGCTGCAGACGTACGCGCGTCCGTCGTCGGAGAATCCACGGGCACTGGCGCTGGGACGACGACATGGTCGCCCTCGATCGTGCCGATGAAGCGATAGCCGAGGCGAGGCAGGGTCTCGATGAACTTCGGCCGATCTGCCGAGTCGCCAAGCACGTCACGCAGCCGGCGCACCGCGCTGTTCATGCCGCGATCGAAGTCGACGAACGTGTCAGCCGGCCACAGGCGCTCACGCAACACCTCGCGCGTGACGACCTCGCCGGGCTGCTCGAGCAGCGCGCGCAGGATCCGAATCGGCTGGTCGCGCACGCGGATGCGCCGGCCGTTCTTCCACAGCTCGTCGGTCCGCACGTCGAGCTCGAACGGGCCGAAGCGGACGCGGCGCGTGGAAGGCATGTGTGGCAGGTCGAACGCGCCGTGATTATGCCGCAGCCGTGCGTCAATCGCCACGGCTGCGAGCACGTCGTCAGACGATCACGTCGGCATCCGCGGTCCAGCGATGCTCGTCAACGGCGTCAGGCCACGGCTTGCGCGGTGATGTCGTGACAAGACACATGTGACGCGAGCGCCATTGCTTCTGCCGCCCGGCCAGTCCAGGCTGCCACGTGTCGTGACGGTCGCGGGATCGAGCACGCGGATCTGCACGCGATTGCCGGACGCCGATCGCGTGACGTGGGCGTATGACACGAGACGTCCGCTCGGGCTCCAGCGTGCGGCGAGCAGCTCCTCGTGCGCACTGTCGAACACGCGAAGGACCTGATCCTCGCCCGTGATCATGTCGCGCGCAACGAGCGCACGCCGCTGCCGGCTGCCCGGCAAGGTCTGCCGGAACAGGAGCCGTGTGCCGTCACGGCTGAGATCCGGCTGCGCCGTGTCGGCGGCTTCCAGCGAGATGGGCCGGCCGCGATCCTCATGGATGGGGCTCGTTCCATCCAGCTCGTACTCCCAGAGACGCGCGGTGCGTGTCGATCCATCGAAGGCGAGGCGTCGACCGTCGCGCGACAGACTGAAGTCGTTGGCATCACGCATCGCGCTCGTGACGCGCATCGGGCCATCGACGACGCGATGCGCTGCGGCATCGACGTCGACACGCCAGATGCTCTGCGTGCCGGCCGCGTCGCCGACGAAGAACGCGGCTTGGCGATCCGGGCTCCAATAGAGTCGTCCACCGGCAAGCACGCTGATGTCGCGCTCACGAAACGTCGTCGCCACGCGATCGTCGAAGGTCCATTCGGTCTGCTGTCCTGTCTCGACGTCCGTGCTGACCAGACGAGCCTCGAAAGGCGGCACGCGGGATCCCGACAAGATGACGACGCTCCGCGAATCCAGCCAGCCGAAGGCGCCGTTGGCCTGCACTGGCGGCAGCGGCAGGAGCGCGCGGTCGGAGGTGCGCACGAGGTACAGCAGCTTGACACCGGCGCCGATGACCATCGATCGCGTGAACAGGATGAAGCGGCCATCCGGAGACCATTGCGGCCGAAAGCCGAAATCCGTGAGTCGTATCTCGACGCCGCCGGTCGCCGGTACCAGGAAAAGGCCGCCGGCGCCGCGATCGGATCGAAACGCGATCGTGTTGCCATCGGGAGACCAGTCAGGTTGCCAGTCGTCGGCGGCGTGCGTCGTGACGTGCACGGGGTTGCCGCCGGCGACGCGCCGCGTCCAGACGTCGAAGTTGCCGGCAGCTTCGCCGGCGTAGGCGATCGATTGCCCATCCGGCGAGAAGTTGGGATTGGTCTGCAGTCCGTCGTCGAACGTCAGGCGCTGCGCATCGGGCCATGCCGCCGATGGCGGTGCGCGGCGCTCGGGCCAGCGGCCGCTCAGCGCCGCGACCGAGAACGCCAAGGTCAGCAGCGTCGCGGCTGCGGCGAGCCACCGCCGCCGGAACGCGGGCTTCGCGATCGTCGCGGTTAGTGCTGGCGCGGCCGACGGCGATGCGTTCGGCGCCGGCGCGGTGGCATCGCCGACAGCGCTCGTGACTGGAGCCAGCGCGGGCGCTGGAGCGACCGTATCTTCCGTGTTATCGATCGTGCCGATGAATCGGTAGCCGCGCCGCGGCAGGGTCTCGACGAATTTCGGCGCATCCGCCGAGTCGCCAAGCACGTCGCGCAGCCGGCGCACCGCGCTGTTCAGGCCGTGATCGAAGTCGACGAACGTGTCAGCCGGCCACAGTTGCGCGCGCAATTCCTCGCGCGTGACGACGTCGCCGGCGCGCTCGAGCAGGGCTCGCAGGATCCGGATGGATTGATCGGGGACGCGCAGCCGCACGTCGCCTCTACGCAACTCTCCCGTGCGCGCGTCCAGCTCGAATGGGCCAAAGCGAGTCCGCCGGCTGGGGAGGGGACTGGGCATCGTGTCCGACCTGGGCGCGCCATTATGCCTTAGAGTGCATTTCAAAACTTCGAACTTCGAAGTTCGAACTTCGAAATTGACGTGGCGCCTTCGGCGCACTTGACAGTTCTGAAACGCGCTCTCAGCGGAGTGTCGTGACGTTGGCGTGTTCGACGCGATCGCGCCCGACCGCACGGCCGGTACGGCGAGGCGATTGACGCCGACGACGCGGTCGATCCTCAAGCTGTCGGACAGCCCGCACGCCAGCGGCGCCCGCGCGCATGGCGTCAAGACGTGGTCTGCCAACGACTTGCGCCGTGACATCTGCGTGAGGTGCGTTTTATCCGTCATCCATTGTGCTCGCGGCGCGTGTGCTCCAGGCTTGGCGGCCAAGGAGCTTCGACATGCAGCCGCAACCGCCACCGTCCGCCGTCATCTTCACGCTCATCAACGCATTCCTCACGGCGCGCTGTCTCCACGTCCTCGCGGACGCCGGCGTCGCCGACGTGCTCGACGATGCGCCCGTGACCGCGGTGGATGCGGCCGCGGCGACGGGCCTGAACGCCGACGCCCTCAACCGGATGCTGCGTCTGCTGGCCGCGAACGGTGTGTTCGCGCATGACGCGGGCGGATACGTTCATACACCGGCATCACGGCTGTTGCGGACGGACCATCCGCAGTCGATGCGATCGATCGCGCGCATGGTCGGGCTGCCGATGTGCTGGAACAATGCGACCGAGCTGCGCCATGCGGCCACGACCGGCCGTCCGGCGCTGGACTGGGCCAGCATGGTCGAGCACCTCTCGGCGCACCCTGACGAGTCGAGCCTGTTCAATCAGGCGATGGTCGACAAGTCCAGCGCGATCATTCCGGCAATCGTCGACGCGTACGACTTCGCCGCGTTCGGCACGGTCGCAGACATCGGCGGCGGCTACGGTCACCTCGTGCGGGCGATTCTGGATCGGTGTCCGTCGACATCCGGCGTGCTCTTCGACTTGCCGCACGTCATCGACGATGCGGCACAGACGCCGGCAAGCCGGCTCCGTCTCGATGCCGGCGACTTCTTCCGCGATCCGCTGCCTGTCGCCGACGCGTACGTCGCCATGGAAGTCCTGCACGACTGGAACGACGAAGACGCGGCGAAGATTCTGTCGGCGATCCGCCGCGCGGCGCCGTCACACGCCCGCCTGCTCATTGCCGAGCAACTCATCACGGACGCGCCAGGAGCGCATTCGGCGAAGCTGATGGACGTCGTCATGCTCGCGATCACCGGTGGGCGCGAGCGGACGCCGGCCGAGTACACCGCGTTGCTCGCGGCGGCAGGATTCCGTCTGGCGCGCGTCATTCCGACGCCGTCGCCGTACGCGATCGTCGAAGCGGTCGTGGCGTGAGGCGGCCGATCATCTCTCGCGCTCGGCGATCCAGATCCCGCCGGTCGGACGCACGATCGGCACGACGAGGCGGTTGCCGCCCACGGCCAACTCGAGCTCCCGGATGTCGGGCAGCAGGTAGGCGTCAGGGCTGTTGAGCGCGAGCGCCTGGCGCGGCGGGCCCGTCACGACGCCGCGCGCGCTGTCGAAGCCGATCGACCAGACGCTGAGCGGGCCGCCGTCCGTTCCGGTGAAGTAGATGCGATCGCTCGATGTGGACCATCGCGGTTTGTCGACCGACCAGCGCTCCGTGCCCGCAGCGATGATCCAGCTCGTCTCGTCGCTGCCGCGCGCGCTCGTGCTGACGACTGCGATCCGCGAGCCCGGCAGTCCCGGCGTGCTCGCCGCGCGAAACGTGATCCAGCGTCCGTCCGGCGAGGCCGACACCTGGTAGATGTCGCCTTGCCTGACCGACGTGACGACGACGGCCGAGGTCTCCGCACGTGGCGCTGCGGCGAGCGGCAGCAACACGATGGCATCGTGACCATCGACGTAGCGCTTGCTGCTCGCGACGACGGCCGTGTCGTCGAACGTCCAGTCGCCTGCCAGGTCCGCCATGGTGGTGCTCGCCGTCCGTTGGGACGTGAGGGCCTCGTCGTGATCCGTCGCCGGATCGAGCAGCCGGACCTGGTCATGGCTTCCAGCGGCGCTGCGGACGGTATGGAGATATGACAGCCGCGTGCCACGGCCGCTCCAGCGCACGAACGCGACGTTTTCGCGATCGTCGTCGACCGTGCGGAGCACGCGGTCGCGGCCCGTTGCCATGTCCCTCGCCACGATTTCGAGCCGCTGCCGGCTGCCGGGCTGCGACTGCATCGACACGAGCGACTGACCGTCGGGGCTGAGATCGGGCCCTTCGGCGTGGGCGGCTTCGAGGGAGACCGGCTGTTCGCGGCCTTCGCGCACGCCGCCGGCGCCGTCCAGCTCGTACGCCCAGAGGCGCGCCGCCCGCGTCGAACCGTCGAACGCGATGTGATGGCCGTCGCGCGACACGGCGAAGTTGTTCGCATCACGCGCGGTGCTGGTGACGCGGATCGGGCCGCCGACGACGCGGTGTGCCGCGGCGTCGACCTCGACGCGCCAGAGGCTGCGAAGACCGCGGCTCTCGCCGATGAAGTACATCGTCCGGCCGTCTTCGCTCCATCGGAGCCGCTCGCCGGGCACGATCAGCGTCTGTTCGCGGAAGCCATCGATCACCTGCTGGTCGAAGGTCCATCTGACGGACTCGCTCGTCTCGACGTCGACGCCGACGAGCACGATGTTGAAGGGAACACGGAAGGCGTTCAGGATCACGACCTCGTGCGAGCCGGGGCGCCAGCCGAATCCTCCGCCGCTCACGCCTGGGGCGCGCAACGGTCGCGGCGTGCGTTCGTTCGGGGCGATGACGTGAAGCACGCCATTCAGACCGGCGACGAGCGAGCTGGCGAACACGATGAGCCGGCCGTCCGGCGACCATTGCGGCCGGTAGCCGAAGTCCGCGACCTGCATTTCGACTCCGCCCGTCGCCGGCGCGACGAAAATCCCACCGGCGCCGCGCTCGGACCGAAACACGATCGAGTTGCCGTCCGGCGACCAGTCGGGCTGCGAGTCGTCGGCGGCGTGCGTCGTGACGCGCGGCGGCGCGCCGCCGCGTCGGCCGTCGGTGGCAATGCGTTGTGTCCAGATGTCGAAAGCACCCGCGGCGTTGCTGGCGTAGGCGATCGACGCGCCGTCTGGCGAAAAGCTCGGATCGGTCTGCAGGCCGTCGTCGAATGTGAGCCGTGCCGCCTCGTGCCAGGCCGGGGACGGCGAGGGGGGACGGTCGCTCCACCGGCCGACGAGCGCGAGCGCAGAAAGCGCAATCGCGAGCAGCGCGGCCGCCACGACGAGCCATCGTCGCGACCACGGGCGCGCCGCCGATGCGACGACGCGCGTCGCCGCGGGCGGCGTCTCGGTGGAAAGCGCCGGGGCCGCCGGCGGCGCGCCGGCGGGCGAATCGACGAGCGCGGGTGCTGTCGCGGCGATGTCGTCGACGTCGATCGTCCCGATGAAGCGATAGCCGCGCCGGGGCAGTGTCTCGATGTACTTGGGCCGATCGGCGGTGTCGCCGAGCGCATCGCGCAGACGACGGACGGCGCTGTTCACGCCGTGATCGAAATCGACGAACGTGTCGGCGGGCCAGAGCCGTGCCCGCAGCTCGTCGCGCGTGACGAC
>CAZNMF010000365.1:0-4009 GCA_964573795.1 uncultured Solibacteraceae bacterium | reverse complement strand
GGTCAACATCGAAGATGAGATGAAGCGCTCGTACATGGATTACGCGATGAGCGTAATCATCGGGCGCGCGCTGCCCGACGTACGAGACGGCCTGAAGCCCGCGCACCGGCGCGTGCTCTACGGCATGAAGACGATGGGCCTCTCGTCGAATCGCGCGTACCGCAAGTGCGCGAAGATCGTCGGCGAGGTCATGGGGAACTTCCATCCCCATGGCGACGCGTCCATCTACGACACGCTCGTCCGGCTCGCGCAGGACTTCAACATGCGCGCGCCGCTGGTCGATGGCCAGGGCAACTTCGGATCGATCGACGACGACCCGCCGGCCGCGATGCGGTACACCGAGGCGCGGCTCGAAGCTCTCGGCGACGAGATGATGACGGATCTCGACAAGGAGACCGTCGACTTCGTTCCCAACTACGACGAGACGACCGAAGAGCCGACGGTCTTGCCGTCGCCGTTCCCGAACCTGCTCGTCAACGGCTCGGCCGGCATTGCCGTCGGCATGGCGACGAACATCCCGCCGCACAACATGCGCGAGGTCATCGACGGCGTCGTCGCGGCCATCGAGCGGCGTACGGCGTCGCGCGAGGAACGGTTCCGCGCGGTGCTGCAGGCGATCCCGGGGCCGGATTTTCCGACCGGCGGCACGATCGTCGGCCGCGAAGGCATCTATCGCGCATACCGTGACGGCCGCGGCAGCGTCATCGTCCGCGCCAAGTCGACGATCGAGGAGTCGAAGAAGGGCGATCGCGTCTCGATCGTCGTGACCGAGATCCCGTATCAGGTCATCAAGGCCGCGCTCATCAAGGACATCGCGGATCTCGTTCGCGACAAGCGCATCGAAGGCATCGCGGATCTCCGCGATGAGTCGGACCGCGAGGGCATGCGGATCGTCATCGAGCTCAAGCGCGGCGAGCTGCCCGACGTCGTGCTGAACAACCTCTACAAGCACACGAAGCTGCAGACGAGCTTCGGCGTGACGCTGCTGGCGATTGCCCACAACCGCCCGCGCGTGCTGGGGCTGCTCGACATCATCGACCATTTCATCGAGTTCCGGCGCGACGTCGTCCGCCGACGCATCGAGTTCGAGCTGCGCAAGGCCGAAGCGCGCGCGCACATTCTCGAAGGGCTGCGGATCGCGCTCGATCATCTCGATCAGGTGATCGCGCTGATCCGTGCGTCGGTGAACCCGAACGAGGCGCGGATCGGCCTGATGACCCAGTTCGGCCTGACGCAGATCCAGGCGCAGGCGATCCTGGACATGCAGCTGCAGCGGCTGACGGGCCTCGAGCGGCAGAAGATCCTCGCCGAGCTCGCCGAGCTGATGAAGACCATCGAGCGGCTGCGCGCGATCCTGTCGAGCGAGGAGCTGCTGACGAACCTGATCATCGAGGAGCTGCGCGCGATTCAGAAGAAGTACGGCGACGCGCGGCGGACGGACATCATCGAAGAGAGCGGCGAGTTCCGCGTCGAGGACCTGATCGCCGACGAAGACGTCGTCATCACGGCGACGAGCACCGGCTACATCAAACGCACGGCGCTCGACGCGTATCGCCAGCAGCGCCGCGGCGGCAAGGGGCTGATCGGCATGCAGACGCGCGAGGAGGACGTCGTCCAGCACCTCTTTGTTGCGAACACGCACGCCTACATCCTGATCTTCACGGACCGTGGCAAGTGCTACTGGCTGCGCGTGTACGACATCCCGGAAGTCAGCCGGAGCAGCAAGGGCAAGTCGATCGCCAACCTCGTCCACATGGCCGAAGGCGAGAAGATCGCCGCGCTCCTGCGCGTCCAGGCGTTCCCGGACGCCGAAGGCAGCCGCTTCATCGTGATGTGCACGCGCCAGGGCACGGTCAAGAAGACCGATCTCGCGGCGTTCTCGAATCCGCGCTCGGCGGGCATCATCGCGATTCAGGTCGACGACGACGATCGGCTGATTGCGGTCGCGGAAACGGACGGTCAGAAGGATCTCGTGATGGGATCCCGAAACGGCATGGCGATCCGCTTCGCCGAGGCCGACGTGAGGCCGATGGGTCGCACCGCCTTCGGCGTGCGCGGCATGCAGCTCCGCGATGGCGACGAGGTCGTCGCGATGGAAGTCGTCACCGAGGACGGCACGCTGCTGACCGTGTGTGAAAACGGGTACGGCAAGCGCACCGACGTCAGCGAGTACCGTCGCCAGACGCGCGGAGGCATTGGCCTCAAGAACGTCCAGACGAGCGATCGCAACGGCCAGGTCATCGGTCTGGCGTGCGTGACCGACCGCCACGAGCTGCTGCTCGTGACCGAGCAGGGACAGATCATCCGCATGAAGGCCGGCGATCTCCGGCCCATCGGACGGGACACGCAAGGCGTCCGGCTGATGGATCTCGGCGAGGCCGATCGCCTGGTCTCGATCGCGACCCTCAGCGAGCCGGAAGGCGAGCCGAGCGACGCGAACGACGCAACGGAAGAGACGGAGTCGTAGCGCGTCTACGCCGGCTCGAGCCCGGCAAATCGCGCGAGCAGCTTCTTCGTGCCGACGCTGGGGAAGCGCACGGTGACCTTGTAGTCGTCCCCGTGATCTTCGACGTCGACGACCGTTCCCACGCCGAATTGCCGATGGCGGACGCGCATGCCCGCGCGGACGCCCGACGCAGACTGATCCTCGTGCTCGTACGAGAACCCGCGGCTCTCTTCGCGCACGCGTGACGGGCCTCGATGCGCGTACGGATTGCGCAGGTCGTACGCGGGCTGCTGCCATCGCGGCGCCGGCGCGGCCGATTCCACACGCTTGACGAGCTCGGCGGGCACCTCGTCGAGGAATCTCGACGGCTCCGTCGGCTGATACTCGCCGAACACGCGGCGGCGTGAGGCGCCCGTCAGCACGAGGCGCTCGCGCGCGCGCGTGATGCAGACGTAGAAGATGCGGCGCTCATCCTCGACGTCGTCTTCGTCTTCGACGGACCGCGCGTGCGGGAACAGGCCTTCCTCCATGCCCGCCACGATGACGATCGGAAATTCGAGGCCTTTGGCCGCGTGCATGGACATCAGCCAGACGCGCGCGTCGGTGGTGCCGTCGGCCTCGTCGGCTTCCGAGAGCAGCGACAGGCGATCGACGAAGCCGCCGAGCGACGCCTCCGGGTCGCGCAGCTCGTACTCGCGCGCGGCCGACACGAGCTCGACCAGGTTCTCGATGCGCGCCTCGGCCTCTTCCGTCCGCTCGTCGCGAAGCGACTGCAGGTAGCCCGTCCGCTCCAGCATCTGCGTGATCGTCGTCGAGACGGTTGCGGTTGCGGCGTCGCCGGCCAGCGACGCGATCAGATCGCGGAATGTCCTGACCGATGTCGCCGATCGCGTCGGCAGCAGTCGCCCATCGACCGCGTGGACCAGACGCGCCCACAGCGACCGCGCCGAAGCCGTCGGCTGCAGGCCGGCGGTCAACAGCGGGATGTCGGCCTCGCCGTCCGTGAGCTCGATTCGTTCCAGCGTGTCGAGCACCGTCTTGCCGATGCCGCGCGCTGGCGTGTTGATCACGCGTCGCAGGCTCACGTCGTCGTGCGGATTGATGACGAGACGAAGATACGCCAGCGCGTCCTTGATTTCCTTGCGCTCGTAGAACCGGACACCGCCGATGATGCGGTAGGCGACCGCCTCGCGCATCAGCGCGTCTTCAATCGCGCGCGACTGCGCGTTCGTGCGGTACAGCACCGCGACCATGCGCGTGGGATCGGCACGGTGCGCGTCGCGGATGGCGCGCGTGATGAAGTCGGCTTCCTCGATCTCGTCGTTTGCGCGCACGTACAGGATCGGATCGCCGCCCTTGTGATCCGTCCACAGGCGCTTGTCCTTGCGGTTGCGGTTGTGCCGGATCACCGCTGACGCCGCATCGAGGATGACCTGCGTCGACCGGTAGTTCTGCTCGAGCTTGACGATGTGCGCGTCGGGGAAGTCGCGCTCGAAATCGAGGATGTTGCGCAGGTCCGCGCCGCGCCACTTGTAGATCGACTGGTCCGGATCGCCGACGACG
>CAZNMF010000364.1:0-7991 GCA_964573795.1 uncultured Solibacteraceae bacterium | reverse complement strand
CCTGCGGGTCCTGGCGGGCGTTTTCATGCAAATCGGACGCGTAGTCGGCACGCTCGTGGCGACGCAGAAGCATCGGAAGCTCGACGGTGCGAAGCTGCTGTTCGTGCAGCCGCTCGCGCTCGATGGCTCTCCGCGCGGCGTGCCGCTGCTGACGATTGATTCCGTCGGCGCCGGCGTCGGCGAGACCGTGCTGATCGTGATCGAAGGCCGCGCGGCCGGTGAGGCGCTGCGGCGGACCGCCGCGCCCGTCGACGCGGCGATCGTCGGCATCGTCGACCGCGTGACGCTCGACGAGACCGTGGGAACGCAGATGGCCGGAGTGTCCGCATGACCGACGCCGAGCTGCGCGCGCTGGTGCGCGATGCCGTCGCGCGGCATCTGGCTGGACGTGCGGCCGCTGCGCCGCCCGCGCCATCGCTCGTGCACGATGCGCTGCCGGCGCCCGCGCAGGCGGCATGGACGCAGCATCCCAGTCACTACACGTACGTGACCGTCGTGAACACGACCGACGCGTGCGTGATCGAACCGGGCGTCTCGTGCGATCACTGCGGATATTGCAAGAGTCATGGACACTGACGCAGGCCGGGCGGCCCTCGTGGCCGCCCGCGCGTCGATCATCGGGCCGCCACGAGACCAGATGATCCGATGTCCCGATGTCCCGATGGCCAGATGGCCAGATGATCCGATGACCCGATAGCCAGATGACCCGATGTCATTGATCGATGTCTTCGATTCTCGTCACTCGCCAAATTCCTGAATCCGCGCTCGCGATCCTGCGTGCGGTGGGGACTGTGGACCTGCCGCAGGAGCCGCCGGCCGCCGACGCGCTGCGCGCGGCCGTGCATGGCCGCGACGCCATTGTCACGATGCTGACCGATCGCGTCGACGAGGCGCTGCTCGAGGCCGCGGGCGCGTCGTTGAAGATCGTCGCGAACGTCGCGGTCGGCTACGACAACGTCGATGTCGCGGCCGCGCGCGCGCGCAACGTCGTCGTCACCAACACACCCGACGTGCTCACCGGCGCGGTCGCCGAGTTCACCTGGGGCCTGATTCTCGGCATCACGCGCCGCATCGCCGAAGGCGATCGCCTGATCCGCCGCGACGGCTGGCACGGCTGGTCGTTCACGTTCATGACTGGCATGGAGCTGACCGGCAAGCAGCTCGGCATCATCGGGCCCGGCCGCATCGGACGCGCCGTCGCCGATCGCGCGTCGGCCTTCGGCATGCACGTGGTGTTCGGCGCGCGCCAGGCCGGCGCCGCGATCGACGGTCATCCCGTGGTCGGCATCGACGACGCCGTCGCCACGTCCGACGTCGTGTCGCTCCACGTGCCGCTGCGGCCCGAGACGCGTCATCTGATCGACGCGGCCGCGATCGCGCGCATGAAGAAGACGGCCTATCTCGTCAACACCGCGCGCGGGCCCATCGTCGACGAGGCCGCGCTGGCCGCCGCGCTGCGCCACGGCGTCATCGCCGGCGCCGCGCTCGACGTCTTCGAGCGCGAACCGGCCGTCCATCCCGATCTGTTGCCGCTCGAGAACGTGCTGCTCGTGCCGCACCTCGGCAGCGCCACGACCGAGACACGGACCGCGATGGCCGAGCTCGCCGCGCGCAACGTCGCCAACGTGCTCGCCGGCCGCGCGCCGATCACCGCGGTGTGAGCACGCCCGCCGAAGTCCTCGCGCGCCTCGGCCGCGCCATGCGCGGCATGGACGAGCTCGCGGTCGAGAAGATCAGCGAAGACAGCCGCGAAGATCCCTTCCAGGTCCTCATCGCGACGATGCTGTCGGCGCAGACGAAGGACGCGGTGACGCACGCCGCGTCGACGCGTCTGTTCCGCGTCGCGCGCACGCCGAGGACGCTGGCCGCGCTGAGCGAAGCGCGCATCAGAACGCTCATCTATCCGGTCAGCTTCTATCGCGTGAAGGCGCACCACGTCCAGGAAGCGTGCCGGCAGATCGTCGAGCGCTTCGGCGGCCGCGTGCCCGATCGCATGGAGGATCTGCTGACGCTACCCGGCGTCGGACGCAAGACCGCGAACCTCGTGCTGATCCTGTCGCACGCGAGCCGCGAGAACATCTGCGTCGACACGCACGTGCACCGCATCGCGAACCGTCTCGGCTGGGTGCGCACGAAGACGCCGGAGCAGACCGAGCACGCGCTCTATCGCGTCGTGCCGAAGCGGCTGTGGCCCGTCGTGAATCTGCGGCTCGTGACGTGGGGACAGAACGTGTGCCGGCCGGTCTATCCGCGATGTCCCGTCTGCGCGATCAGCGCGCTTTGTCCTAAGATTGGCGTGATCAAACAAGGACGGTGACCGATGCGACGGCTGATGATCGCGACCGCGCTGACTCTGATCGCCTGTGTCCCGGCCATGGCGCAACGCGGCGCGGCGCCTGCGGGGCCGGCGATGGTGATCGAGACGGTGAAGGGCGCGATCGAGATCCAGCTCTTCCGGTCCGAGTCGCCGAAGAGCGTCGCGCACGTGCTCGATCTCGCGACGCACAACTTCTATCGCGGCCAGCGGATCCATCGCGTCGAAGCGTCGCTCGTCCAGTTCGGCGATCCGATCTCGCGCGACATGTCCCGGCGCGACTGGTGGGGCCGCCAGGGCAGCGGATCGCCGATTGGCGTCGCCGAGTTCAACAAGCACAAGAACGTCCGAGGCGCCGTGGGCCTCGCGCATACGGGCAACGCGGCGTACGCCGACAGCCAGCTCTACATCTGCAAGGCCGCCATGCCGTCGCTCGACGGCAAGCACGTCGTCATCGGCCAGGTCGTCAAGGGCATGGACGTCGTCGACAAGCTGCAGGTGGCGGACGTGCTGCGGAACGTGACGGTCCGGTAGAAACTTCGAACGTTGAACTTCGAACTTCGAAAGCGCTTCATTCCAGCGGCAGTCCGGCCGTTCGCACGATCCCTTTCAGCTCCGGATATCTCGCAGTCATTTCGTTCGGATAGTCGGCTGGCAGCAGATCGCCGAGTTGATGTCTGAGTACCGCCGCGTTGGCCGGCGCTTTGGCCGAGAAGTGATTGTTCAAGTACGCGAGCGCGCGTTTGCCTCCCGCGACCGCGCCCTTGGCCATGTCGGCGATCGGCGCGAGCTCGGCGGCGGAATACAGATAGTCGTAGCGATCTTCCGCCTCGTCGTGGCGCCACCACTGCGCGGCGTTGCGGCCGTGCAGGCGCAGGTACGCGATCGGCGCGTCAGTTTCGGCAATCGACGCCTGCTGGATCGAGCTGTCGAACTTCGGCTCGTCGATCCACACCCAGGCCGCGCGATGCGGTGAGAGCAGCGCGCGCGTCGCGCCGGACGCGTCGCTCCACGATCGATGGCGCAGCTCGACGGCGAGCGGATAGCCCGTCAGCGCGCCGGCCAGCCAGTCGAGATACGCGCGCGTCTCTTCGCCGGCCTGGAAGCTCGGCGGAAACTGCAGCAGGATTGCGGCGAGCCGGCCGGCGGACGCGAGCGGGTCGATGCCGGTGCGGAAGACGTCGAGGTCGCCGCGCGTCACGTCCCAGTCTGCGACGCGATGGCGCTTCAGATACATGTCCGGATGCGTGAGCTTCTGGAACAGCTTGACGGAGAGAGAAACGACGCCGGCGTCCGCGCGATCCAGCCGTGGGCGGTTGCGACATCCGGCTGCCGGTAGAACGTCGAGTTGATCTCGACCGTGTCGAAGCGCTCGGCGTAGTACGCGAGCTCGTCGAAGCCGCGCGGCCGCCGCGCCGGATAGAAGATGCCGTTCCACCGGCCGCGTCCACTGGGATAGCTCCAACCGCAGGTGCCGACCAGGACGGACATGAGTGCTTGTTGCTCCAAGTGACGGATGCTAACCTGCGCGTATGGCGATCAAGGCACACGTGCGAGACGGCCGATTGCTCGTCGACGAACCGACGAATTTGCCTGACGGCACCGAAGTCGAATTGTTGCCGCTCGATCCTGGCGATTGGCTCGACGGAGCCGATCGCGAGGCGTTGCACGCCGCCCTGGCCGAATCGGATGCCGATATCGCCGCAGGCCGGCTCGTTGACGCCGCCGATGTCCTGAAGACGCTTCGCTCTCGTTGACGCCGCGCATTGTTCGATTCACCGAGACTGCCAGCCGCCACGTCGAGCATGAGCGAACGTGGTGGCTCGAGCATCGCGATTACCTCGACCTTTTCGCGGCCGATCTCGAGTCCGCGGTTCGCCTGCTCGCCGTATTGCCGTCCGTCGGAACCCCATACACGCAGGCTGACATTTCAGGTCTTCGGCGTCTGTATCTCGAGAAGATCACCTGCCATCTCTACTACACCTTCGACGACGACATTGTCATCGTGCGCGCGCTTTGGGGCGCACGCCGCGAACGAGGTCCGGCCTTCGACTAGGCGAGCCGTTGCGCCAGCAGATCGACGATCGCCTGCGGCGATTCGGCATGGATCCAATGACCGCCGTCGAGATGATGAACGACGACGCGATCGCTCGGCAGTGCCTCGGCGCGTTGCACGGCCTCGTCCGACATCGCGCTCGACTGCGATGCCTTGACGAAGTGCACGACGTGGCCCGGCGCGGGATGCTCGACCAGCGGCCAGAGATCCGTCGCGAAGAAACTGTGGAGCAGCCGCTCCATGACGTCGAGATCGATCCTCCAGACGAACGCGTCCTCGTCGCGCACGAGATTCGTTGCCATCCACTGCGCCACGCCGGGCGTCCATCCGCGAGACGTGAGCGCGGCGACGAGCTCGTCGCGCGACGCGACGCGCGGCGGCAGCGCGCGGATGGCCTGCAGCATGTCCCACGCGCTGCCCGACGGATCGCGCGTCTCGGGCGTCGAGTCGATCACCCACACCTGGAGCGGCCGCGCGGACCACGCGCGGCTCATCGCCAGTGCGACCTTGCCGCCGAAGGAATGACCGAGGATCGCGTCCGGCGCGACGGACTGTGCGCCGAGCCAGTCGATCACGTCGGCGGCGACGCCCATGACGGTCCGCTCGTGCGAGCCCGCGCCGGACCCGCCGTGGTAGGGCAAATCGACGAGCAGACACGCGTAGTCCGGCCGCGCGTCGACGAGCGACTTCGCGATCGTCTGCCAGTTGCGTCCCCAGCCGTAGATGCCGTGCAGCATCACGATGGTCTTCGCCGCGCCGGCACGCCCGACGCGCGTCGAGGCGAGAGTCGTCATCGATCGGATTGTACTGGTGGTGGTTCGCCGGACCTGAAGGTCCGGCGCTCCGAACACCGAGCTCACGCCCCACGCCCCAAGCCCCAAGCCTCACGCCCCAAGCCGTAAGCCATAAGCCAATACAATCGTCCCAGTGCTGACCGTCTTCGAGATCTACCGTTCCATCCAGGGCGAATCGACGCACGTCGGGCGGCCGTGCGTGTTCGTGCGGCTGGCCGCGTGCAATCTGCGCTGTTCGTGGTGCGACACGCCGTATGCGTTCACCGGCGGCAGGAAGATGCGCGTCGACGAGGTCGTCGCGCACGTCGCCGCGCTGGACTGCCGGCTCGTCGAGCTCACCGGCGGCGAGCCGTTGCTACAGCCGGAAGCCACGACGTTGATGCAGCGATTGGTCGACGACGGCTATGAGGTGCTGCTGGAGACGGGCGGGCATATGCCGGTCGACGATGTGCCGGACGAGGTCGCGGTCATCCTCGACGTGAAATGTCCGGCCAGCGGCGAGGCTGACGCGATGCACTGGCCGAACCTCGATCAACTCTCGTCGCGCGACGAAGTCAAGTTCGTGATCCAGGATCGCGCCGACTTCGACTACGCTCGCGAGGTGGTGACTCGTCACGCCCTGGCCGATCGCGTTGCGGCCGTGCTGTTCTCGCCCGTGTTCGGCGTCCTGGCGCCCGCGCAGCTCGCCGAGTGGATCCTCGACGCGCGCGTCCCGGCGCGGCTGCAGTTGCAGGCCCACAAGTACATCTGGGATCCGGCGACGCGAGGCGTGTGATGGCGGGTCAGGCTGTCGTGCTGCTCTCGGGTGGGCTGGACTCGGCGACCGCCGCCGCGCTCGCGAAAAGAGAAGGCTGGACGTTGAACGCGTTGACCGTGCGCTACGGGCAGGTCCACGCGGTCGAGATCGAGGCTGCGCGCAACGTCGCCGCGGCGCTCGGCGTCAGCCGCCACGTCGAGCTCGACGTCGATCTGAAGGCGTTCGGCGGATCGGCGCTCGTCGGCGACGGCGAGATCCGCAAGTCGACGGCGGCCGAGCTCGATGCGTCGACGACGGGCTCGTCCATCCCGTCCACGTACGTCCCCGCGCGCAACACCGTGCTGCTGTCGCTGGCGCTCGCCTGGGCCGAGGTTCTCGGCGCCGAGCGCATCGTGATCGGCGTCAACGCGCTGGACTACTCGGGCTATCCCGACTGCCGGCCGGAGTACATCGCCGCGTTCGAATATCTCGCGTCGCTCGCGACGAAGGCTGGCGTGGAAGGCCGGCCGCTGCGCATCTGGGCGCCGCTGCAGCATCTGACCAAGGCGGGCATCATCCGGCTCGGCACCGAGCTCGGCGTCGACTACGGGCTCACGCACAGTTGCTACGATCCCGGGCCTGACGGGCGGCCCTGCGGCCAGTGCGACAGCTGCCTGCTGCGCGCACGCGGATTCGAAGAGGCGGGCGTGCCGGATCCGCTGCTCGCGCGGGATCGCGCATGACGATGACGCGGGCGCTTCGGCTGTACTACACGGACGCCGATCTCTGTGCGTTCGACGCCGTCGTGCGATCGTGTGACGCCGCCGGCGACGGTTTCCACGTGCGGCTCGACCGCACGGCGTTCTATCCCACGTCGGGTGGACAGCCGTTCGACACCGGCCGGCTCGGCGCGTCGCTGGTCGTCGACGTGATCGACGACGAAGACTCCGGCGACATCGCCCACGTCGTGACGGCACCGCTGTCGATCGGCGCTGCCGTACGGGGCGAGATCGACGCCGATCGCCGCGCCGATCACATGCAGCAGCACACGGGCCAACACGTGTTGTCGGCCGCGTTCGATCGCGTCCTGGCCGTGCCGACGGTCAGCTTCCACATGGGCGCCGACGTCTCGACGATCGATCTCGCGCGCGACGTCACGGCTGCGGAGATCGCCACCGCCGAGACCGAAGCCAATCGCGTCGTCTGGGCGGATCGGCCCGTCACCGTGCGCTTCGTGTCGTCCGACGAAGCCGCGTCGCTGCCGCTGCGCAAGCCGCCGAAGCGCGCGGGCGAGATCCGCCTCGTCGACGTCGCCGATTTCGATCTGTCCGCCTGCGGCGGGACGCACGTCGCGTCGACCGGCCGGATCGGCATCATCGCCGTGACGGGCTGGGAGCGCTTCAAGGGCGGCACGCGCGTGTCGTTCGTCTGCGGCCGGCGCGCGCTCGACTCGCATCGCCGGCTACGCGACCTCGTCGCGTCGGCTGGCCGCGTGCTGTCCGCCGGTCCGGCCGACATCGTCCCGCAGATCGCGCGCCTGCAGCAGGACGCGCGCGAGCGCGGCCGTCTGCTCGCCGAGGCGCAGACGGAGCTGGCCAGCCATCGGGCGCGGGCGTGGCGCGAGGCGGCTGAGACCATCGGGCCCCACCGTGTCGTCCTAAGAACCGATCCCTCCGCCGATGGCGCGTCGTTGAAGACGATGGCCCAGGCGATCGTCGCCGAGCCCGGGCTGGTCGCCGTGCTCATCGGCAGTGGTCAGCCCACCCCGATCGTCGTCGCGCGGTCGGCCGACGTGTCGTTCGATGCCGGCCTGCTCGTGCGCGCGGTGACGACGACGCTCGGAGGGAGGGGCGGCGGGCGGGCGGAGCTGGCGCAGGCGGGCGTCGCCGCCGCGGACGATCGAATTGTGGCATTTGTAAGGCACGCCCTCGGCGCGTAAGCGACGCAGGATGTGCGAACGTAACTGAGACTGGGTTTCGATACAATCGGCGCTTCCGTGCTCGAATCGGTCTTCCGGCTTCTGTTCAAGTACGAGCGGCTCGTGTTCGAACAGGGCCACTTCGTCTTCGGCGCCACCCGATCCATGTGGCT
>CAZNMF010000363.1:0-1940 GCA_964573795.1 uncultured Solibacteraceae bacterium | reverse complement strand
GCGATCGTCGCCAGAGGCAGCTCGCGCGCCAGCTCGTCGCGCAGCGCGTCGACGTCATCGCCAATCGCGACGAAGCACACGCCCTTCGTCGTCGCAGCGACGAGAATGGTCCCCAACGGCGACGGCGTCGTCAGCCAGTCGATCGACGCGCCTCGTCCGCCCTTCGCGTACGTCGCGGGCGTCATGCCGGCCTGCTTCGCCGGCTCGTACGCGCGGCTCGACGATCCGTATCCCGCGTCGAAAATCGCCGGCGTGACGTGCGCGTCCTCCCGCAAGCGCGCGAGGAACCGGCGATGCCGGCAGGCAGCGACGTAGTCGCGCGGCGACAGGCCTAGCAGCGATCGGAACGCGCGCTGTGTCTGCGCCACGCTCGCGCCCGCGGCGGCCGCCACGCGCGTCGTCGTCCACGATCGCTCGGGCGCGCGGGCGATCGCGTCGCACGCGCGCTGGACACGCACGGTCGATGCCGGCCGCTCGTGCGGCTCGTCGGGCCGGCATCGGCGGCACGGACGATAGCCGCGCTCGGCAGCCATCGCAGGCGCGGGAAAGAACTCGACGTGCGCACGACGCGGCCGGCGGCTGGGACACGACGGCCGGCAATAGATACCCGTCGACTTCACGGCGTAGACAAAGAGCCCGTCCGCACGCGCGTCATGCTCGCGGACGCGGCGCCACAGGTCGTTGGTGCTTGCAGTCATGACGCGATCGTATCGAGGGGCCAGAACGCGGGCTATCCGGAATGCGACGGCAAAGCAGGCTTCGGGCTACGGGCTACAGGCTACAGGCTACGGGCTACGGGCTACAGGCTGCGCGTGGTTTTCGGAGCGCCGGATCTTCAGGTCCGACGTCTACTCCAACAGCCGCCGGGCGATCGTGGCGTACAGATCCGCCGCCTCGTGCAACGCCGCGATCTCGACGGACTCGTCTGCCGTGTGCGCCTGTGTGACCGACCCGGGCCCCAGCAGCAGCGGCGCGCCCCACTTGTCGAGAAACGGAATGTCCGTCGTGAAGTTGAACACGGCCGTTGGGATATCCGGCACGGTCGTCAATTTCACCGGTGGGACGACGAGCAGCTCTTCCGTCGTCGCGTACGTGCGGACTGCCGCTTCCAGCCGATCGCGCACGGGCGCGTGATCGCCGACGGTGCGAAACAGCACTTCGGCTTCCGCGCTCGGAGGAATGACGTTGGGCGCGACGCCGCCGCCGATCAAGCCGACCGTGTAGTACGTCGTGCCGAGATCGGGATCGGACGGCCATTCGACGCGCCGCAGCGCGACGAGCGCATCGATCATCTTCTCGATCGCCGACTCGCCGAGCTCCGGCTGGCTCGAGTGCGCGGCGCGGCCCGTCGTGCGCAGCTTCGATCGATACAAGCCGCGCGTCGCGCGGCCCAGGCGATTGTCCGTTGGCTCGCCGTTGATCAGATAGCGCGATCCCGGCGCGATCGTGTTCGCGCGCTTCGCGCCGTCGCTGCCGCGCTCCTCGCCGACGACGAACAGCAGACCGATACGCGTCTGGCCCGCGGCGCGCAGACGCTCCGCCGCGGCGATCTCGGCGATCGCCTGTCCTTTCGCGTCGCACGCGCCGCGCCCGTGGAGACGCGTGCCTTCGATTCGGCTCGGAAAGAACGTCGGAACGCAGTCGAAATGCGTCGAGAAGACGACGACGGGCGCGTCGAGCGACGCGTAGACGTTGAATCGGCCGTCGCTGACCGGCTGCTCGACGACGCGGTAGCCGAGGGCGCGCAGCGTGCGCGCGAGGAACGCCCCGGCCTCCCCCTCGCGCCCGGTCGTCGAGTCGATGTCGACGAGCTCGCGCGTCAGTCTCAGTTGTGTCGCAGCGTCCACGCTCACGCTCCATCGTGTGGCGGCGACGCCACGGTCGTGGGGGGGGGGGCGCCGCGGGGGGCGGCGCACCCCCGCGGCACCCGATCACAACCG
>CAZNMF010000362.1:0-3237 GCA_964573795.1 uncultured Solibacteraceae bacterium | reverse complement strand
GCGGGTGCTGTTCACGTTCGCCATTCTGGCCGTGTACCGGATTGGCGGGCACATCAACACGCCCGGCATCAACATCCAGGCGCTGTCGGAGTTGACGAGGCAGGCGGCCAGCAGCAATCTGTTTGGCCTGTACGACATGTTCTCAGGCTACAACCTGTCGCAGATGACAGTGTTCGCCCTGGGGGTCATGCCGTACATCAGTGCCTCGATCATCCTGCAGTTGCTGACGGTGGTCTGGCCGTACCTCGAGCGTCTGTCGAAAGAAGGCGAGATCGGGCGGCGGAAGATCACGCAGTACACGCGCTACGGCACGATCGTGCTGAGCGTCGTGCAGGCGCTGGCGATTGCGATCTACCTCGAGAACGCCGGCCAGGCCGGCGGGTTCGCGATCGTCGATCACCCCGGCTGGGGCTTCCGGTTCATGACGGTGCTGACGCTGTCGACCGGGTCGGTGTTCGTGATGTGGCTCGGCGAGCAGATCACCGAGCGCGGCATCGGCAACGGCATGTCGCTGCTGATCTACGCGGGCATCGTCGTGGGCCTGCCGCGAGGCGCGGTGCGGACGCTCGAGCAGCTCGGCACGGGCGAGGTCGGGCCGATCCGCATGGTGGCGCTGCTCGTGCTGATGATCGTCGTCGTCGCCGCGGTCGTGTTCGTCGAGCGCGGGTACCGGCGCGTCACCGTGCAGTACGCCCGGCGCATGGTCGGCCGCCGGATGTACGGCGGCGCGAGCACGCACATCCCGCTGAAGGTGAACACGGGCGGCGTCATGCCCGTCATCTTCGCGTCGTCGATTCTGGCGTTCCCGCAGACGATGAAGCCGATGTTCGACACCGGCAGCGCGATGGCCGCGCGGTTTCCGACGCTCAGCCAGTGGGTCGTCGCGTCGATCGGCCAGATCGGCATCGGCTATCCGCTGTACAACCTGCTGTACATCGCGATGATCATCTTCTTCGCGTACTTCTACACGGCGATCATCTTCAACCCGGATGACGTCGCGGAGAACATGCGGAAGTACGGCGGTTTCGTGCCGGGCATCCGGCCGGGCAAGCGCACGGCGGAGCACATCGATCAGATCCTGGCGCGCGTCACGCTGTTCGGCGCGCTGTATCTGGCGGCGATCGCGCTCCTGCCCGAGCTGCTGCTGACCGGATTCAAGGTGCAGCCGATTCCGTTCATCGGCGATCGGCTGGACGCGATCGTGCCGCGGTTCATCACCGAGGGCATGAACATCCAGTTCTACTTCGGCGGCACGTCGCTGCTGATCGTCGTCGGCGTCGCGATGGACACGGTGCAGCAGGTCGAGTCGCAGCTCATCATGCGCCATTACGACGGCTTCATGAAGAAGACGCGCGTGCGCGGCCGCCGGGGCTAGGGCGTGCGGCTGGTGATGTTGGGCCCGCCTGGGGCCGGCAAGGGGACGCAGGCGGAGCGATTCGCGCGGGATCGCCGCGTGCCGCGCGTGTCGACCGGCGACGTGCTGCGGCAGGCGCAGGTCGAGGACGAAGCGGCGCACCGGCGCGCGAAGTCGCTCATGGACGCGGGGCACCTGGTCGACGACGACCTGGTGATCGGGATCGTGAAGGATCGGCTGCGGCACCCCGATGCCTCGACGGGCTTCGTGCTCGACGGGTTTCCGCGGACGCTCGTGCAGGCCGAGGCGCTCGATCATCTGCTCGACGACCGCGAGCCGCTGGTCGTCGTGGACATCGAGGTCCCGGAAGCGCGGCTGATCGAGCGGCTGCGCAACCGGCGGGTCTGCCGCGTGTGCGGCACGCCGGCCGCGGCTGGAGCGGTCCGGTGCGCGAGCTGCGGCGGCGAGCTCGTGCCGCGGTCCGACGACGACTTCGGGATCGTGCGCGAGCGGCTGCGCGTCTACGCGCGCGAGTCGCAGCCGATCGTCGAGTTCTACCGCCGGCGGCCGACGTTCCGGTCCGTCGACGGCGATCAGGCGCAGGAGGCCGTCGCGAAGGACATCGCGGCAGCGGTGGCGTCGGTGGTGGGAGGCCGATGATCACGATTCGGTCCGAGGCGGAGATCGAGCGGATGTACACCGCGAACCAGCTCGTCTCGGACGTGCTGGCGCAGCTCGAAGCCGCCGTCGCGCCGGGCGTGACGACGTGGGATCTCGACGCGCTGGCCGAACGGCTCGTGCGCGAGGGCGGCGCGGTCCCGGCGTTCAAGGGCTACCGCGGCTATCCCGCGACGCTCTGCGCGTCGATCAACGAGGAAGTGGTGCACGGCATCCCCTCGAAGACGCGCGCGTTGAAGGACGGCGACGTCATCTCGCTCGACATGGGCGTGAAGATGGGCGGGTACTACGGCGACTCGGCGGTGACGGTGGCCGTGGGCCAGGTGCCGGAGCGGACGCAGGCGCTGCTGCGCGTGACGCGCGAGGCGCTCGACCGCGCGATCGCGCAGGCGCGGGTCGGCGCGCGGCTGTCGGACATCGGCCACGCGGTGCAGGCGTGGGTGGAAGCGCACGGGTTTTCGATCGTGCGCGAGTTCGTGGGGCACGGGATCGGCGAGCAGCTGCACGAGGAGCCGCAGATTCCGAACTACGGGCGGCCCGGACACGGCGTGAAGCTCGCGGCCGGCATGGTGCTCGCGATCGAGCCCATGGTGGCGATGGGCCGGCCGGAGACGAAGGTGCTCGCGGACAAGTGGACGGCGGTGACGCGCGACGGCAGTCTCGCGGCGCACTTCGAGCACACCGTCGCGGTGACGGCCAACGGGCCGCGCGTGCTGACGTTGCGCGCCGGATCGCCGGTCGCGTCACCGGCGCATTGAGGCCGCGGTGGCCGGCGGGCAGACGCGGGTCGTCGGCACGGTGACGAGGATTCTGCCGCGCGCGCTGTATCGCGTGGCACTGGAAGACGGCGCGACGGTGGTCGCGCACGCGGCGTCGGGGCTCGGACGGAACTTCGTCCGGCTCGTCGTCGGAGACACGGTGACCGTCGAGATGAGCGCGCGCGATCGCACGCGCGGGCGCATCGTGCGGCGGGGATGAGAGGAACTAACCGCTTCGATCCGGATGGGCGAAGCTCGAGGACAGGACGATGAAGGTCAGAGCATCGGTGAAGCGGATGTGCGACAAGTGCAAGGTAGTGCGCCGGCGCGGCGTGGTGCGCATCATCTGCACGAACCAGAAGCACAAGCAGCGGCAGGGCTAGGGGAACTTTGAACTTCGAACTACGAACTTCGAAATGAAGCTCTCGGGCTCGAAGCTCTAAGTTC
>CAZNMF010000361.1:0-1563 GCA_964573795.1 uncultured Solibacteraceae bacterium | reverse complement strand
TCGGCGCAGCTCACGGTCGCGGCCGTGCCGTCGGTGGCGGCGCTCTTCCGCGAGGAGACCGACGTCCGGCCCGATCGTGTGATCGATCTGCCCGCGCAGACGCGTACGGCCGTGGCGGCGCTCGAAGGCGAAGGCTTCGATCTCGGCGTGCTGTTTCCCAACTCGTTTCGATCCGCGTGGCAGCTCTGGCGGGCGGGCGTGCCCGAGCGGTGGGGGCTGCCGACGTCGGGCCGCGGCCTGCTGCTCACGCGCAGGAGCCGGCGCCCCACACGTGCCGGCGTGACGCACCAGGCCGACTACTACCGCGATCTGGTGAGCGGCCTCGACATCGCGTGCGACGCGTCGCGGCGGCCGCGCCTTGCGCCCTCGCATCCGAGCGCCGAGCGCGCGCACGCGCTGCTCACGCAGCACGGCATCGGCGACGAGGACGCGATCGTCGGGATGGCGCCGGGCGCGGCATACGGCCAGGCGAAGCAGTGGATGCCGGATCGCGTGGCCGATGTCGCGAGCCGGATCGTGCGTCACATGCGCGCGCGTGTGATCCTGGTCGGCGCCTCGCACGACCGCGACGCGGCGCGTGCGATAGAATCGTGGCTCCGCGTGCACGCGCCCGACGTCGCGGGCCGCGTCGTCAATCTGACGGGGCGGACGAGCCTGGGCGCGCTCGTCGGTGTCATCGCGCGCATGGCCGCGTTCGTGTCGAACGACTCTGGCGCGATGCACGTGGCCTCGGCGCTCGGCCGGCCGGTCGTCGCGATCTTCGGGCCGACCGACGAGCGCGCGACGCATCCATTGGGACCTCATCGAGTCATCAGCGTGCCCGTCTTCTGCCGCCCCTGTCAGCTTCGCGACTGTCCGATCGATCATCGCTGTATGAAGCGCATCACCCCCGATCTCGTCTATGCCGCCGTCGCCGAGGCGATGGCACCCGTGGAGGCGCGCTGACGTGCGGCCCGCCGTGTTCCTCGATCGCGACGGCACGATGATCCATGACGTCGGCTATCTGCGGCGTCTCGACGACATCCGCTGGTTCCCGCCGACGATCGATGCGATCCGTCTGCTCAACCGCGCCGGCTTCCTCGTGTGCGTCGTCACCAATCAGAGCGGGATCGGCCGCGGTCTCATCGCGCCGGACTTCGTGCCCGAGGCGCATCGCGTGATGAGCGGCGCGCTCGAGGCCGGCGGCGCGCGCGTGGACGGCTGGTTCTACTGTCCACACCATCCGCACGCCGAAGTGGCGCAGTACCGCGCGGTCTGCGAGTGCCGTAAGCCCGCGCCGGGGCTGATCCATCAGGCGCGCGCGCAGTTTCCGATCGATCTCGCGCGCTCGTTCGTGATCGGCGACAAGCCGATCGACGTTGGCCTGGGCGTGGCCGTCGGCGCGCGCGGCATCCTCGTGCGAACCGGTTACGGCGAAGAAGCCGTCGAGGCGCACGGCGGTGCCGTGCCCGGCGCGGCGTTCGTCGCCGCCGATCTCATGGAGGCGACATCGTGGCTCCTCGGCGCGAGCGGTCATCCGCGGCAGGACGGCCAAGAGTGCATTTGAAAATTTCGACGTTCGAC
>CAZNMF010000360.1:0-2856 GCA_964573795.1 uncultured Solibacteraceae bacterium | reverse complement strand
GATGATTACGCTCATCGCGTAATCCATGTACGAGCGCTTCATCTCATCTTCGATGTTGACCGGGATGCGGGACGAGAGCTGTTGATCCATGCGTCAGATGTCGAGGTTCTTCACGTCGAGCGCGTTGTCTTCGATGAACTTCCGGCGCGGTTCGACCTGATCGCCCATGAGCGTCGTGAACATCAGGTCCGCTTCGGTGTGGTCTTCCGCGCGCACCTGCAGCAGCGTGCGCTTCTGCGGATCCATCGTCGTGTCCCAGAGCGTGTCGGGGTTCATCTCGCCGAGGCCCTTGTAGCGGTTGACGGCGAGGCCGCGGCGGCCGGCCGCGACGAAGTACTCGACGAGATCGTCGAGCGATTCGACGTGCCGATCGGCTTCGCGGGCCTTCTTCGACTTCGCCGCGTCATCGGCGGCCGGCGGCGCGCTGGGAACCGGCGCGCCCGGGGCCGGAGCGGTCGCGACGGCCTCTTCGTCAGCGGCCGTTTCGTCCTTGTCTTCCGCGTCTTCCGTCGCCGCGGCTGCCGCCGTCCGAATCGTGACGGCGCCCATCATCAGATCGCGCACGTCCTGATACGCCGCCGAGAGCGTACGGAACTCGCCAGTCGTCACGAAGTCGAGATCGAGGCGATGCTTCCGCGGATAGCCCGCGGAACGGTCCTCGACGATGACCGCGTACGCCTGATGCTCCGCGTCGTCGACGATCGACGCCTGGACGTCGCCGGTCGTGAGATGCCCCGCCAGGGCCTCGACGGCGCTGCGGTTCGCCCAGAACGTCTTGTCGCCGGCCTCGCCTTCGAGCAGCGCGAGAATCGCCCGACGGCTCGGGCCGCGGCGCTCGACCACCTGCAGCAGCTTGCGGAACGTCATCAGCTTCTCGAGCCGGCGCTCGAGATCGGCGCCCGCGATCTCCTGCCCCGTGCCGAGCACGAGCGTGCGCGACTCGGCTGCACGTGCGATCAGGAACGTCTCCAGCTCGCGCTCGTCCTTGATGAACGTCTCCTGCCGGCCGCGCTTCGCGCGGAACAGCGGCGGCTGCGCGATGAAGATGTGGCCGCGATCGACCAGATCGCGCATCTGCCGGTAGAAGAACGTCAGCAGCAGCGTGCGGATGTGCGATCCATCGACGTCCGCGTCCGTCATGATGATGACGCGGTGATACCGCAGCTTCGCCGCGTCGAACTCGTCGGATCCGATCCCGCATCCGAGCGCCGCGATCAACGTGCGGATCTCTTCGTGGCTCAGCATCTTGTCGAAGCGAGCCTTCTCGACGTTCAGGATCTTGCCCTTGATCGGCAGCACCGCCTGGAACCGGCGGTCGCGACCCTGCTTCGCCGACCCGCCTGCCGACTCACCCTCGACGATGTAGAGCTCGCTCTGCGCGGGATCGCGTTCCTGGCAGTCCGCGAGCTTGCCCGGCAGCGCCGTGTTGTCCAATGCGCCCTTGCGTCGGACGAGATCGCGCGCCTTCCGCGCGGCTTCGCGCGCCAGCGCGGCGTCGACGGCCTTCGCGATGATCCTCTTGGAGATCGCCGGGTTCTCCTCGAGGTAGGCGCCCAGCCGATCGTTGACGATGTTCTCGACGATGCCCTTGACCTCGGTATTGCCAAGCTTCGTCTTCGTCTGCCCTTCGAACTGCGGCTGCGGGATCTTGACGGAGATCACCGCCGTCATCCCCTCGCGCACGTCGTCGCCGCTCACGCTCTCGCTCAGCTTGTCGGAGAGGTTGTTGCGCGACGCGTAGTGGTTGATCGTCCGCGTGAGTGCCGCGCGGAAGCCGGAGAGGTGCGTGCCGCCTTCGACCGTGTTGATGTTGTTCGCGAACGTGTACGTCAGCTCGCTGTAGCTGTCGTTCCACTGCAGCGCGATCTCGACGGCAATCTTGTCCCGCTCGCCGGACATGTAGATCGGCTTGTCGTTGACGGCCGTCTTGTTCTTGTTCAGGTACTCGACGAATTCGCGGATGCCGCCTTCGTACAAGAACTGGTGGCGCTTGCCATCACGCTCGTCTTCGATCGTGATCGTCACGCCGGCGTTGAGGAACGCGAGCTCGCGCAGCCGCTGCGACAGCGTCTCGAAGCTGAAATCGAGGCTCTCGAAAATCTCGGCGTCGGGCTTGAACGTGATCTTCGTGCCGCGCTTCTCGGTCGTGCCCGTGATGTAGAGATCGCCGGCCGGGGTGCCGCGCTGATAGCGCTGCTGGTGCACGTGCCCGTTGCGCCAGATCTCCAGCTCGAGCCACTCGGACAGCGCGTTGACGACCGACGCGCCCACGCCGTGCAGGCCGCCCGACACCTTGTAGGCGGAATTCTCGAATTTGCCGCCGGCGTGCAGCACGGTCATGACCAGCTCGGCGCCGGACTTGCCGCTCGGATGCATGTCGACGGGAATGCCGCGGCCGTCGTCGACGACGGTCACCGAGCCGTCGATGTGGATCGTGACGTTGATGTTCTTGCAAAAGCCCGCGAGCGCTTCGTCGATCGAGTTGTCGACGATCTCGTAGACCAGATGATGCAGCCCCTGCGGTCCCGTGGACCCGATGTACATCGCCGGCCGCTTGCGGACCGCTTCGAGACCTTCGAGAACTTTGATCTTGTCCGCGCCGTAGTCGTCAGCGCTGCCGCCGGCGGTCGCGGCGATATCGTCGCGGCCGGTGTTGTGAAGCTCAGTATTCGACATGGGTTCTGGGAACGTGTGGAACCGATCGGACTCCGCGCGCGGAGCCGGGCCTGATCGCGCTCATCAGATGCGCATCGGCATGATCACGTACGTGTACTCATAGCCCTCCGCCCCGACCGGCTTCATCACGGCCTGGCTCATCTCGTCCTTGAACTCGAGCTGCACCTGCTCGGTCTCGAC
>CAZNMF010000359.1:0-42063 GCA_964573795.1 uncultured Solibacteraceae bacterium | reverse complement strand
ACCCGCCTCTTCCACCCCGGACAGCCAGCCATTATGCATCCTGTTGACCCAGGCGCTGGGATTGAGCGGGTGGAAGCGCCGCGTACCGACGATCACGCCGGTCTCGCAGGGCGGTGGCGGCAGGGCCGCCAGCCAGGGCGCATCGCGGGTGAGTTCCACCGTCGGCTTGCCGAACCAGCGCGGCACGGCCCGCGTCAGCGAGCTGATGGGCGGCGAGACGCCCGCGATCGAGGCCGTGGCTCGCGAGCTGTACGACGAGTGGGCCGAGCACCGTCACTTCGAGCTGTACGACGACGTGCGGGACACGTTCGCGCGGCTGCGCGCAGCCGACGTGCGGATCGGCCTGATCTCGAACTCGCACCGCTGCCTCGAGTCGTTCCAGTCGCATTTCGGGCTGGACGGGATGGTCGCCGTCGCCATCTCGTCGGCGGACATGGGCGTCATGAAGCCGCATCCGAACATCTTCCGGACCGCGCTGACGCGGATGGACGTCGCGGCACCGCGAGCGGTGATGGTCGGCGACAGCCTGACGCACGACGTCGACGGCGCGCGCCACGTGGGGATGCGAGGCGTGCTGCTCGCGCGGCAGACGCCGCCGGCAGCCACGCGAGACGACGTGCCGGTCATCGCGAGCCTGCGGGAGCTGTTGACGCTGTTGTGAGGTGATCGCCGGGTCTTTACCCGGCGTGACGCGCGCAGGCGTCTTCCGAGATTTCGAACTTCTCACTTCGAACTTGAATCAAGCGCTTTCCAGATCGATCACCCCGGCGGCCACGCGAGCGATCGTCCGGCCAGCACGTGCAGGTGCACGTGGAACACCGTCTGTCCGGCTGCGGCGTTGCAGTTGAACACTGTCCTGAATCCGCTCGCCGCGTAGCCGCGATCGGCGGCGAGCGCGGCGGCGCGGCGCACCATCTCGCCGACGAGGCCGTCGTGCTCGGGCGCGAGATCGTTCAGCGTCGCGACGTGCGCCTTCGGCACGATGAGCACGTGCATCGGCGCCTGCGGGTTGATGTCGTTGAACGCCAGCAGACGCTCGTCTTCGTAGACCTTCGACGCGGGAATCTCGCCGGCGACGATGCGGCAGAAGAGGCAGCTCATCGGGCGATTATAGCCATCGGGTCATCAGATCATCGGCACATCGGATCATCGGCACATCGGATTATCGGGACATCGGATCATCGGGATATCGGGACATCGGATCATCTAGACATCTCGGGGCGGCGGGCGACGACGATGCGTGGGATGCCGGCGAGATCTGGACGCGAGCCGTGCCATTCGAGATCGGCGCGTCGCGCGATTTCTTCGGCCGCCGCGGCCTGTCCCTGTCCAATCTCCATGACGAGCCAGCCGCCCGGGCGCAGCGCGCGCGCGGCGTGCGGCACGAGCGCGCGGATCACGTCGAGGCCGTCCTCGCCACCGAACAGCGCGAGCGATGGCTCGTAGTCGCGCACGTCCGGCGACAAGGCGTCGCGATCGCGCTCGGGCACGTACGGCGGGTTCGCGACGACGAGATCGACGACGTCGACGAGATCCGCGGCGAACGCGACCTCGCGAAAATCGATGCGCGCGTCCACGCCGTGGCGCGCGGCGTTGGCGCGCGCGATCGCGAGCGCATCGCGCGACACGTCGGTCGCGATGACGTCGACGTCCGGCCGCTCGCGCGCGAGCGTGATCGCCAGGCACCCGCTGCCCGTGCCGATGTCGAGCACACGCGCAGGCCGCGCGGCGTCGTCCGCCAACAGCGCCGACGCGGTATCCACGAGGCCTTCCGTTTCGGGACGTGGAATCAGGACGGCGGGCGAGACCGCGAACGTTCGCCCGTAGAACTCGCGCTCGCCGACCAGATACGCGACCGGCTCGTGCGCGGCGCGCCGGGCGACCAGCGGCGCGAGACGAGCAGGGAAGCCGGAAGGCACCGGCTGCGGCTGCGCGACGAGCCAGCGCGCTTCGTCCCAGCCGAGCAGCGCGCGTCCGATGACGGCGACGTCGCGCCTCGCCTCGTCGCCATGGAAGCCCGCGGCGACGAGCGATGTCGCCGCGTCGCGCACGCACTGCGCCAGCGTCATCGACCGGCGATCACTCGTCGTCCGGCGTGGCCGTCGCCGTGGCCTGCCTGAGCTTGTCGGCCTGCGTGCGCTCCTCGAGCTCGTTGACGAGCTCGTCGAGATCGCCTTCGAGCGCGGCGCCGAGCTGGTGCATCGTGAAGTTGATGCGGTGATCGGTGATCCGGTTCTCCTTGAAGTTGTAGGTCCGGATCTTCTCCGATCGCTCGCCCGTCCCGACCTGACCGCGCCGCTCCTTCGCGATCGCTTCCTGCTGCTTGCGCATCTCCATCTCGTAAAGGCGCGATCGCAGCACCTTCATCGCCTTCTGGCGGTTCTTGATCTGCGACTTCTCGTCCTGCTGCGAGACGACGATGCCGGTGGGAATGTGCGTGACGCGGACGGCGGAGTACGTGGTGTTGACGCTCTGGCCGCCCGGCCCGCTCGAGCAGAACGTGTCGATGCGCAGGTCCTTCGGATCGATCTGCACGTCGACTTCCTCGGCCTCCGGCAGCACCGCGACCGTGGCGGTCGAGGTGTGGATGCGCCCGCTCGCTTCCGTCGCGGGCACGCGCTGCACGCGGTGGACGCCGCTCTCGTACTTCATCTTGCGGTAGGCGCCTTTGCCTTCAATCGTCGCGATGACTTCCTTCAGGCCGCCGACGCCCGTGTCGTGGCTCGAGAGCACCTCGACCTTCCAGCGCTGCCGCTCGGCGAATCGCGAGTACATGCGGAACAGATCGGACGCGAACAGCGCGGCTTCGTCGCCGCCCGTGCCCGCGCGGATCTCGAGCACGACGTTGCGATCGTCGTTGGGATCCTTCGGCACGAGCAGCACGCGAAGCTGGCCTTCGAGCCCGTCGAGCCTCGTTTGCAGGCGCGCGATCTCGTCGGCGGCGAGCGCGCGGAGATCGGCGTCGTCGCTTGCGGCCATCTCCTGCGTGTCGCGCAGCTCGGCTTCGGCCTGCTGGTATTCCTGAAAGCGATCGACCGTCTCCTGCAGCTCCGCGATCGCTTTCGAGTGCGTGCGGTACGTCGGCGGATCGGCCTGCACGGCAGGATCGCTGACGAGCCGCGTGAGCTCGTCGTAGCGCGCGGCCACGGACTTGAGTTTGTCGAGAACCTGAGGCGTCATGAGTGTGCTGGGGCGCCGCCGGATACCGGCGGGAGGAACGCCACTTCGTCCCCATCCTTGATTGGCGTCTCCATCGTCGCAAATTCCGCGTTGACGGCGCAGGACATCGTCGCGCGCATCGCGTCGACGGCCGGCGCATGTGCAGTCAGCGCGTTCCACGCGGATCGGACGGTCGAACCGGCCGGCAGCTCGCACGGCCATTCACGCACCCCCGCGAGATCGCGCAGCCGCGCGAAACACACGACTGTCACGCGCATGCGCGTTCCAGCGCCTGCCGACGAAGACCTTCGTCGCCCGGATCGGCGACGGGCCCTTCGACCCACGCGTCGCCGTCCTCGAAGAACTCGTGCTTCCACACCGGCGCGATCTGCTTCACGCGCTCGATCGCGTACCGGCAGACCTGAAACGCCTCGGCGCGATGCGCAGTCGCGGTGGCAATGACGACACTCGCTTCGCCGATCTCGATCCGGCCGACGCGATGATGAATCGCGAGCGCCGAGGCCGGCCAGCGCGCGGCCGCTTCCTGGCCGATGCGCGCGAACGTCCGCGTCGCCAGCGTCGCGTGCGCCTCGTACTCGAGATGCCGCACACGGCGGCCCTGGTGCGTGGCGCGGACGACACCGACGAACGTACAGACGGCGCCGCAGCCTTCCCCGCGATCGCGCGTCGCCGATTCGACGACGACGACCAGCGGCTCGACGGCGAGCGGCGTGTCGACGACGGCATAAGCGGGCGCGGACATCAGATCAGTGTAATGGTTCTGAGGTTCTGGGTTCTCGGTTCTCGGTTCGGGTTCGGGGGGTCGGGTTCGCAACGACGTTCGGAGGGCCGAACCTTCCGCCTTCGGACAAGGCTTCGGCGGACCACCGTAGCCTTGGCGGCGGTGGTCAGGTTCGGCCGCCGCTGGCGGACCTGAAGGTCCGCCCCTCCAGCATTCCCCAGCTACGACGATCGAGAAGAGCCTCAGGTCACGTCGGAAACCCTGGGCCGAGCGGGCCGTGGCCGTGGCCCAGGCCCGGGGCCTGGCGGATGGCGTGCGTGACGTACGCCTTCGCGGCCCTCGCCGCGTCGATGAGCGTTGCGCCCAGCGCGAGCTGCGCCGCGATGGCGGCCGCAAACGTACAGCCCGTGCCGTGCGTGTGCGGCGTGTCGATGCGCTCGCTCTCGAGCTCCGTGAACGTCGTGCCGTCGTAGAGCACGTCGATCGCGGGACCGGCGAGATGGCCGCCTTTGACGAGCGCCGCGGGCGCGCCTGCGCCGACGAGCGCGCGCGCGGCCTCGCGCAGTCCGGCGACATCCTGAATGACGCGGCCGGTGAGGGCCTCGGCTTCAGGGACGTTCGCGGTCGTGACGATGGCCAGCGGCATCAGCTCAGCGCGAATGACGAGGACGGCGTCCGGCGAGAGCAGATGCGCGCCGCCCTTGGCGACCATGACGGGATCGAGGACGACACGCTCGAGCCGATGACGCGCGATCGCCGCGGCCACCGCCGACGCGATCTCCGCATTGGCCACCATGCCGATCTTGGCCGCATCGGCGCCGAGATCGCTGACGACGGCGTCGATCTGCGCGACGACGAGATCGGCGGGCAGCGCCATGACGCGTGAGACGCCAAGCGTGTTCTGGGCGGTGATGGCCGTGATCGCGCTCGTGCCGAACACGCCGTGCGCGGTGAATGTGCGCAGATCGGCCTGAATCCCCGCGCCTCCGCCCGAGTCGCTGCCGGCGATTGTCAGTGCGGTGCGCATTTACTAGAATCCACCCGTGGCTGTGAACACCCAGACCGGCACGTTGCTCGATTACTCCGTGCGTCAACTCACGTCGACGACGCCCGTGCGCGTGGCGTCGGTCGCGCTCGGCGTCGCCATCACCGCGGCGTCGGCCCAGTTTACGATCCCGCTGCCGTTCACGGCCGTACCGATCACGTTCGCGCACATCGCGGCGTTGCTCGTCGCCGCCGCGCTCGGTTCGCGTCTTGGTGCGCTGACGCAGGTGCTCTACGTCGCGCTTGGCGCGACAGGCGCGGCCGTCTTCGCGCCATCGGCGACGCTGCCGCCTGGACTGCTGCGTCTCGTCGGGCCGACCGGCGGCTATCTGATGGCGTATCCGCTGGCCGCGTTCGTCACCGGCTGGCTCGCGGAGCGCGGCTGGGATCGCCGCTATCTCTCGTCGGCCGCAGCAATGCTGGCGGGCCTGGCCATCATCTACCTCGGTGGCGTGTCGTGGCTGACGGTCGCGTTCACACATTCGATCGCGACGGCCGTCACGCTGGGCCTCGTGCAGTTCGTCGTCCTGGACGTGCTCAAGATCACGGCCGCCGCCCTCGTGCTGCCGCGCGTCTGGCGCCTCCTCGGCCGAGCGTGATCGTCGAGTCGACACGACATCGCCCGTCGGAGGGGCGGACCTTCAGGTCCGCCCGGCCCGCGGCCGAACCTGACCACCTCCGCCAAGGCTCCGGTGGTTCGCCGAAGCCTTGCGCGAAGGCGAAAGGTTCGGCCCTCCGAAGAACACGTCACTTTCCGAAGATCAAAAAGTACTGATACCGCAGGAACGTCTCTTCCTTGATGAGGCGCAGTCCCGCCTGCGCGGCGTGGCGCTTCACGACGTCAGGCCCCAAACGCTGATCGAGGGGCGGCCCAGGTCCGCCCGCGCCGTCGGTCTTGAAATCGACGATGCCGAGGCGGCCGTCCGGCGCGAGCGATGTGGCGATGTTGCGCAGGAAGGGGATGGGATCGCCGAGCTGCGGATACAGATCCACCATCAGCGCGGCGTGGAGTCCCGGCGGCAATCGCGGGTCGTCGTTCGTGCCGAGCGTCATGCGCACGTTGCGGAGTTGCTGGTCCGTCACGCGCCGCGAGATCGAATCCAGCATCTCCGGCTGGACGTCTTCCGCATAGACGAGGCCGTTCTGCTGCACGCGCCGCGCGAGACGGATCGTGAACCAGCCGCCGCCGGCGCCGATGTCCGCCACGACCGATCCGTCGGCAATCCCGAGCGCGTCCATGATGCGCTCGGGCTGCTGCCACTCGTCCCGGTCCGGGCTCTCGAGAATGCCGAGATCTTCCGGCGGAAACAGCGGGCTGTGCGTCGGACGCTGCGCCGCGGCGATCGGCCAGGCCGCGACGGCCACGAGCACGAGCGCCAGCGTCGCGCGCATCACGCCTTCAGTCCGAGGACGACTTTCTCGAGCTCGGCGGCGAAATCCGCCGTCTGATCCTCGATGTGGTAGTGGATCACGCGGCGTCCCATGCCGGCCAGCGCGTCGAAATCGCCGAACGCTTGTGCGTGCTTGAGCGTGCTGAACGTGTAGCTCGCGTCCGGAATCGGCGTCGCGCTCGCGTCGGCGGCCGTCATCAGCAGGAAGATGCCCGTGTTCGGGCCGCCCTTGTGGTACTGGCCCGTCGAGTGCAGATATCGCGGGCCGACGCCGTACGTCGTGGCGATCGTGCCGCGTTTCAAGAGCGCCGCACGCAGGCGCTCGATCACCGCCGCGCGGCCGGGCTGCGCGGGGAGGTAGTCGAGAATCGCCAGATACGACCGCGTGGTCGACGCGTCGCCCTCCACTTCGCGGCGCGAATATCCGGGGCCCTTGTCGAACGGCGGATCGATCTTGAATGCGCCGGTCGCGCGCTGCGCGTCGAGCTGCGCCTGCGTGCGGACCTTGGCGCTTCGGACGTCGGGCTCGTCGAACGGGTTGAGGTCGAGCACCGCCCCCGCGACCGCCGTCGCGAATTCCCAGCGGAAGAACTCGGCGCCGAGCTGATCGGCCGTCGTCTCGATCGTGAACACGGGATGGCCCGCGGACTCGAGCGCGGCGGCGGCCTTGCGGATCTCTGCCGCGTCAGGCGGCACAATCGCGACGAACGCGCGATCGCTGCCGTAGCCGGACGCCGCGCCGATGGGCTCGCCGACGACGGGCAGGATGCCGCGTCCGAGCTTGCCGGTGCTCTCGGCGACGAGCTGCTCGATCCACGCACCGAGCGGCGCGAGCGACGCAGGCGCGAGAATCGTCAGCTTGTCGCGTCCGTCTTTCGCGTGCGCGCCCATGAACGCGCCCAGCCGCAGTCCCGGGTTCGTCCCATCGTCGAGCCGGCACTGATCGGCCATGTCCTGCGCCGGCGCCAGCAGGTCCGCTGCGGCGATGCCGATGAGCGATGCGGGAACGAGGCCGAACAGCGACAGCGCAGAGTACCGGCCGCCGATGTCGGACGGGTTGATGAAGGTGTGGCGATAGCCGGACGAGGCCGCGTGCGAGACGAGATCCGTCCTCTCGTCCGTGATGGCGACGAAATGCCGGCCGGGCGTCTTCGTCGCGGCGGAAACGATCGACCAGAAATGTCGTTCGAGGGACGTGACCTCGATCGTCGAGCCGCTCTTGCTGGCGACGATGAAGCACGACTGCGCGGGCACGAGCGCGTCGGTCACCTGGCGGATGGTCCGCTCGTCGGTCGTATCGAGGACCGTCAGCCGCGCTCCGTGTCCGGCGGGGCCGAGCACGTCACGCAGCACCTCGGCGCACAGGCTGCTGCCGCCCATGCCGAGGAGATAGACATCCGTCAGGCCGTCGCGCGCGATGGCGTCGGCGACGGACTGGACTTCCGCGGCACGCGCGGTCATCCCGGCCGGCGCATCCAGCCATCCGAGCCGGTTGCGGATCGACGCGTACACGGCCGGCGCGGCGCCGGCGCCGACGAACGCCTCCGCATCGCGTTGCCAGATCCGCGAGGCGAGCGTTGTTGAGACGAGTTGCTTCAGGACGGCATCGACAGACATAGGTGAATGGGCGAGAAGGGACGGGCGCGAAGACGAGTGTGACGCCGGCCCCGTCCCTCAGCATAGCGAAAACTCGGGCGTATAATTGGATCATGATTCACGTGACCGAAACGGCGGCGGAGAAGATTCACGACTTGCTGGCCGAGGAGAACAAGGCCGGGGCTGGCCTTCGCGTCTTCGTCCAGGGCGGCGGCTGCTCGGGCTTCCAGTACGGCCTGATGATCGACGAGGGCGAGGGCAACGCCGAGGCGGATCAGGTGTTCGAGGTCAACGGCGTGCGGCTGTTCGTCGATCCGATCAGCTTGTCGTATCTGAAGGGCGCCGAAGTGGATTTCGTCGACAACAACAGGGGCGGCGGGTTCACGATCAAGAACCCGAACGCGAAGTCGACGTGCGGGTGCGGCTCCTCGTTCAGCGCCTAGGCGCGCGGCGCGGATCCTCCGGACCGCCCGTCCCGTATGCTCTCACCCGATCAATTCGTCGAGACTCGTCGTCCCGCCGGCGGCCGCCGGTCGGGCAAGCGCGATTTCATCGTGCACGTCTTCCTGCGCCAGAACGGCCATCTGAGCGCGGACGAGCTCGTCTCGATCATTCGCGGTGAGGACGCGCGCATCAGCCGCGCGACGATCTACCGCACGATTCAGTGGATGGTCGACGCCGGCATCGCGCGCCGCGTCGACTTCGGCGACGGCAAGATCCGCTTCGAGCACGCGTACCGGCATCCGCGGCACTTCCATCTCATCTGCAAGAGCTGCCAGCAGTCGTTCGAGTTCCTGAGCTCGGACATCGAGGTGCTGCTCGAGGAAGTGTGCCAGGCGCGCCGTTTCAGCGCGTCGCAGACGGTGCTGCAGATCTACGGCACGTGCGAGTACTGCCAGGCCGGCCTGCCGCCGAAGGCGCCGACCGTGCCGCTCGAGACCGTCTTCGCCCGCGATGCGCTCCGCGTCGCGATCGCGACCGAGCGCAGCGGGCTCGCGTTCTACACGAAAGCGACGAAGCTCGCGCGCGATCCGCGCGGGCGCCGCGTGTTCGAGAAGCTCGCCGAGGAAGAGAAGGAACATCTCGCGACGCTCGAGGCGCGCTATCGCGATCTCGTCGCCGCCGAACCGGACGTCGAGTCGCAGCCGCCGTTCCTGTTCTTCAAGAGCGCGTCGCGCGGGCTGTTCGCGGGCGGCGTCGACGAGCTGGCGGCCGACGGCGTGGACGATCGCGAGGCGCTGCGCATCGGCATCCGCTGCGAGCGCGAGTCGCACCGCTTCTTCAAGCGTTACGGTGAGCGCCTCGACGAGTCCGAGGGCAAGCGCGTGTTCCTCGAGTTCGCCGACGAGGAACGCCAGCACTTCGAGCTGCTCGTGCGCGAGTTCCGCGCGCTCGTCGCGCGATCGCGGACCGAGACGCCGGCCCGCCGGCGCCGCGCGGCCGCGGCGCGATGATCGACCTGCACCTCCACACGACCGCGTCCGACGGCCGGTCCACGCCAGAATCACTCGTCGCGGAAGCGGCGGCAGCGGGCTGCCGCACGATTGCCGTCACCGATCACGATACGACTGCCGCCGTCGATCGCGTTGCCGGGGCTGCGCGTGACGCGGGGCTCGCGTTCGTGCCTGGCATCGAGATAACCGCGGTCGATCGCGCGAAGGACATTCACATCCTCGGCTACGGCATCGACACCGACGATGCGGAGCTGGCGGCGTTTCTGGCCGAGCAGCGCGTGCTGCGCCGCGCGCGCGTCGTGGCGATTGCCGAGCGGCTGTCGGCGGCGGGCGCGCCCATCGACGTCGACGCGTTGCTGACCTCGGCTGCGGCGACGGGACGCGCGCTTGGACGCCCGGCCATTGCGGCGGCGCTCATCGCCGCCGGCCACGTGCCGACCGTCAACGACGCGTTCGATCGCTATCTCGCCGAAGGACGTCCCGGATTCGTCGTCCGTGACGGCGCCGCGCCGGCGGTCATCGTCGAGCGCATCCTCCGTGCGGGCGGCGTCGTGTCGATCGCGCACCCCGGCAAGTACGGTCGCGACGATCTAATCGCGCCGCTCGTGGACGCGGGGATGCGCGCCATCGAGGTGTTTCATCCCGATCACGATCGCGCCGACGTCGAGCGCTATCAGGCGATGGCCGCGTCGTTCGGCCTCGTGATGACAGGCGGCTCGGACTATCACGGACCGGGAACCGGCCGCGCGTCTGCGCTCGGGCGAATCGGCCCACCGCCAGAGCAGCTCGACGCCTTGATGGCGCTGGCCGCCGCTCGCGGCCGGGCATGAGCGATCTCCCGCCGCCGCTCATCGCGCTCACGGACATCGTCAAGGATCACGGGGGCGACCGTCCGCTGCGGCTGCGCAGGCTCGAGCTGCACGCACGCGAGCAGCTCGCGATTTTCGGCCTCGACGCGGCTGCTGCCGAGACGGCGATGCATTTGGTCACGGGCGCGGCGGTGCCGGACGAAGGACGCGTCGAGATCGAGGGGCAGGACACACGTACGATCGCGACGGACACGGACTGGCTGCTCTCGCTCGATCGCTTCGGCATCGTCACGCGCCGGGCCGTGCTGCTGGAGACGATGACGACGGCGGCGAATCTGGCGTTGACGTTGACGGCGTCGATCGATCCGATGAGCGAGGAGATCCGTGCGCGTGTCGTCGCGCTCGCCGACGAGGCACAGTTGCCGGCGTTGCGGCTCGACGTCGCGACCGGTACGCTCGCGCCGGCCGAGCGCGTGCGCCTGCACCTGGCGCGCGCGATTGCGCTCGATCCGCGCGTGCTGCTGCTCGAGCACCCGACGGGCGATCTGACGGACGACCACGATCGCGCCGCCGTCGGGCGCACACTCCACGAGATCGCCGAGCGCCGCGGCATCGGCTGGATCGCCTTCACCAACGACCGCGCGTTCGCCGACGCCGCGCGCGGCGACCGCCGGACGCTCGACGTCAACACGGGCGTGTTGGCGAGACAGCGCTGGTGGCAGATTCGTCGGGACATGTAGCCATTGGGTCATCGGATCATCAGGACATCGGATCATCGGGACATCGGGACATCGGGCACGAACCCGGAACCCGAACCCGGAGCCCGAACCCAGAACCCGAACCCGGAACCCGAACCCAGAACCCAGAACCGAGAACCCCAGAACCGGATACTTGGAGCGCTTTTAGTGAAGACACTGGTCCTCTTTGATATCGACGGCACGCTTCTATTGACGCTTGGTGCCGGCGTGCGCGGCATGAACACGGCGTTCGGCCGGTTGCACGGGCGGCCCGATGCGCTCGACGGGTTGGCGATTGCGGGACGCACGGATCGATCGATCGTCAGCGACGCGTTCGCGCGGATCGGCGTCGACGCGACGTCCGACCGGATCGCGGCGCTGCGCGACGCGTACTTCGACGATCTGCGCGTCGAGCTCGCGAACACGGCGGGTGAGCGCTTTGGCGTGCTTCCGGGCGTGCTCGCGGCACTCGAGACGCTGGAGCCACGCGAGGACGTCGCGGTCGGGCTGTTGACGGGGAACTTCGTGGGCGGGGCGGAGATCAAGCTGGGACGCTTCGATCTCTGGCGGCGGTTCGCGTTCGGCGCGTTCGGCGACGATCATCTCGATCGCCGCGATCTCGTCCCCGTCGCGCGCGCCGCTGCCATGGCGCGCGGCATCCAGCCGGGAGCCGTCGTCGTCATCGGCGACACGCCGCTCGACATCGACTGTGCGCATGCGCACGGCGCCGCCGCGGTGGCCGTGGCAACGGGGCCCTATCGGACGGACGAGCTCCGTCGCGCCGATCTCGTCGTCGAGACGCTGGAAGCGCTGTCGCCAGACTGGCTGTCGAGGGTGATCGCGGAGCGGAGCGGCCGGGCGAGGAGCTGAGGAGCCTGCGGCGCGGCGACGACCGGGGAGCGGATCGTCAGCGCGCCTTGTGCATGATGCCGCGTGTCAGTTGTCGAGCAGTCTGACGTCGGCGGCTCTCGGGCCTTTCGGGGACTCTTCCACCGCGAACTCGACGCGCTGACCTTCGCGCAACAGCTCGAAGACGGCGCCGCGCACAGCGGATCGATGGAAGAAGTGCTCGACGCCGCTTTCGTCGCGAATGAACCCGAACCCTTTGTCGATCAGCAGACGTGCAATCGTGCCGTTGGGCATGATTGTTCCTTTGACGAGAGGCCGAAGCCTCGGACCAATGAGAGGGCGAAACCGAAGGCCAGTCTAGGCACGGAGTCCGGTCAAGTCAAGGCAAGGCCGTCAAGCGCGCTTGCGCGGGCGCGCGATTTTGACGCCGTTTCTCGGGCGGCCTATAATGCACTGTTCTCGCGTCGACGAGTGGGCCAGTAGCGCAGTTGGGAGCGCGCATGAATGGCATTCATGAGGTCACGGGTTCGACTCCCGTCTGGTCCACCAAATTTTCTTCCGACCCCTCAAACGGCCGTAAGTAATCGAACAGAGAAGCGTTTACGGCGGTTCGATCGAAGCGTTTTCCGCTGAACGCTACTCCCTCCGGAAAGAACAACCGCTGAAGCCTCTGCCGCTGGTCTAGCGACGACTGAATCCACACGTCGGCCGCGCGCGGCAGCACACGTTCCGCGAAGTTCAGTGTGCCTTCAACATCGAACTGATCGAGCTTGCCGGCGTGGCGATCGATCTCGATGAGCGTGAGGTCCTGCCGAAGACGATCTCGCTGCCGCTCGTACGTGTCGATATCGATCGCTTCCTTGTAGATGAACAGGTCGTCGAGACGATCGAGCTTCTGCTGGATCGTCTTCGCGCGCTGCTCGGCAAGTTCGACCTCCTTGCCCACATCGGCTTTCCGCTTGTGCCAGATGTGAAGAACCGAACGCTTGAGCAGCCGCATGTAGCCGGTCGTCGGCTGCAGCCGCTCCAGCTCCTCTACGAACAGCCCTTCCAGTTCGGCCTTGGGGACGTACACGGCCCGGCAAGGCGGCAGGCAGTGGTAGTAGGCGTACCGCGCACTCCGCCCCTTGGACCTGCTCGCCGTGACACCACGACCGCACGCGGCGCACGTGATGAACGCTCGCAGAGGAAACTCCGGACGCCGGCGCTGGTGCGGAGCTGTGGTCTTCAGTCGGCCCGAGAGGACTGCCTGGACTCGGTAGAAGACGTCCTCAGAGATGAGCGGATCGAAGTCGCCGCGCTTGCCGACGACGCCGTAGCCAGGGGCGTCGACGATTCCGATGTACAGCCGGTTTTGCAGCATGGGGCCGAACGCTTGGGAGCTGACAGGCAGTCCTCGTCTGGTTCTGAGCCCCTTTTGGATCATCCGCTCCAGCAGTTCCTGCTTGCTGAGGCGACCAGTCGCGAAATCCTTGAACGCCTGTTGAACGAGCGGAGCGCGTTCCGGATCCGGAATCAGGCTCTTGCCATTGGACTTCGGTACGTTGATGTAGCCGAGCGGCGCAAGGAACACCCAGCGCCCCAGTTCGAGGGCGGCCTTCATCCCGCCTCGCGTCCGATCTGAACGCACGTCGTTGTCGAACTGAGCGAACGCCGCGAGCACACCCTCCATCAGCTTGCCGGTGGACGTGTCGTCGATCGGTTCCGTCGCCGAGCGCAGAGAGATCCCCAACGACTTGAGGTGTGACCTCAACGCGAAGTGGTCGTACTTCTCACGCGCGAAGCGCGTCAGGTTGAAAACGACGACGAAGTGCACCCTGCCCTTGTTCTTCCGGCAGTACGTCAGCAGCCGTTGAAGCTCAGGACGATCAGCAGTCTTCGCGCTCTCGCCCTCCTCCTTGAAGCGCTCGAGGACCTCGAAGCCCTCACGTCGGCAGTACTCCTCGCACGTGCGGAGCTGCGTGGACAGGCTGAGGTTCTCAGTCTGGCGGGGGTCCGAAACACGGACGTAGATGACGGCGCCGACCATAGGCGGCAGATTATCGCCCGCGTCGGCCGGCGGCAAGGCGCATCCGCGTGGCATGGCACTACTCCGCGAGTTCGGCTTCCTGGGCCAACTCGACGAGGATGTGGGCCAGGGTGCGCCTCGATGAAAACTGACCAGGGAAACGCGGTTCTGCTCACTGAAAATTGACCAGGGTGTTCTGAGCGTCTCTGTCGGGCGTGAGTCCGGTAGAGACAGGCGGTGCACACCATGGCGATGTACGCGAAAGTGCGGCGGATGCGGTTGCGGGATGGTTTGACCATCAGTGAGATCGCGCGGCGCACGAGTCTGTCGAGAAACACGATCAAGGGCTGGCTGCATGGGCCGGTTCGCAGTGAGATGAAATACCGCCGGGCGCCGGCGCCCAAGAAGATCGGCCGGTATGAGGCGACGCTCCGCGACGCGTTGGCGACCGATGCGCGGCGGCCGCGGCGTGAGCGCCGGACGGCGCGCAAGCTGTATACGCAGATCCGCGAGCAGGGTTTTGCCGGCAGCTATGCGCGGGTCACGGAATTCATTCGGGCCTGGCGGACCGAGCAGGGCGCGGTGACGGCGCGGTCCGCGTACGTGCCGCTGAGCTTCGCGTGGGGCGAAGCGTTTCAGTTTGACTGGAGCGACGAGGGCCTCGTCATCGGGGGCACCTGGCGGAAGGTGCAGCTGGCGCACATGAAGCTGTGCGCGTCGCGGGCCTTCTGGCTCGTGGCGTATCCCAGCCAAGGGCACGAAATGCTGTTTGACGCGCACACGCGCTGCCTGACGGGGCTGGGCGGCGTCGCCGGTCGTGGCATCTACGACAACATGAAAACGGCGGTCGATCGCACGCCGCGGAAAGATCGGGGCCGCGTGATCAACGCGCGCTTTGCCGCGATGGCGGCGCATTATCTCTTCGAGCCCGATTTCTGCAATGTGGCGTCCGGTTGGGAGAAGGGCCGCGTCGAGAAGAGCGTCCAAGACGCGCGCCGGCACATCTGGCTGGATGCGACGCACGAGCGTTTCGACGACTTCGCCGCGCTCAATGCGTGGCTGGCGACGCGCTGCCGCGCGGCGTGGGACGCGCCGCATCCGGAGCTCGCGGGGATGACCATTCACGAGGCCTGGGCGCAGGAGCGTCCGCACTTGATGCCGATGCCCACCCCGTTTGATGGCTATGTGGAAGTACCCGCGCGGGTGTCGAGCACGAGTCTGGTGAGTGTGGCGCGCAACCGGTACTCGGTGCCGTGCGCGTGGGCGGGTCAACGCGTCAGCGCGCGCCTTTATCCCGAGCGCGTCGTCATCGTGGCCGATCACGAGGTCATCGCCGAGCATCCGCGCGCGGTCGATCGCGACCAGGTCAGCTACGACTGGCAGCACTATCTCCCGCTCGTCGAGCGCAAGCCGGGGGCGCTGCGCAATGGCGCGCCGTTTGCGGAGCTGCCCGCGCCGCTCCAGCAGCTACGGCGCGCCTTGCTCCGGCATGACGGCGGCGACAAGGTCATGGCACGCGTGCTGATGGCGGTCCCGACGCACGGCTTGGATGCGGTGCTCGTCGCCGCCGAGCTCGTGCTGGAGAGCGGCCGACCGAGTGCCGAGCACGTGCTCAACGTCCTCGCGCGGCTCGCCGAGGGCCCGGCCCCAATGTCGGTCGCCACGGCCTTGACCGTCACGACGGCGCCACTCGCGGATCCACAGCGCTATGACACGCTGCACGACGAGGCGGTGCCCCATGGCTGATCTCGTCGCCGACCTCAAACGCCTGCGGCTCTACGGGATGGCGGCGTGGTACGCCGAAGGGCTCGAGCAGGGCCAGCCGGACCGCACCAGCGCGGCCGCCGTGCTCACCCAACTCGTGCACGCCGAAGCCACCGATCGCGCCACGCGCTCGGTCCGCTACCAGATGCATGTGGCGCGTTTTCCGATCCATCGTGACCTCTCCGGCTTTGATTTCGATCAGTCGAAAATCGATCGCCGGCAGATTCAGAGCTTTGCCACGACCGTCTTCACCGAGCAGGCCGAGAATATCGTGCTCATCGGCGGTACGGGCACGGGCAAGACCCACTTGGCCACGGCCCTCGGGATCGAAGCCGTGACGCAGCACAGCAAACGCGTGCGCTTCTACTCCACGGTCGAACTGGTCAACGCGCTCGAAGAGGAGAAGGCGCGTGGGCGCACCGGACGGCTCGCGCATCAGCTGATGCACCTGGATCTCGTGATCCTCGATGAACTGGGCTATTTACCGTTTTCCCAGTCCGGCGGGGCGCTGCTCTTTCATCTACTGTCGAAGCTCTACGAGCACACCAGCGTCATCATCACCACGAATCTGGTCTTTGCCGAATGGGCCAGCGTCTTCGTCGATCCGAAGATGACCACCGCGCTGCTCGATCGGCTCACCCATCACTGCCACATCGTGGAGACCGGCAACGAGTCGTATCGCTTCCGTCACAGCAGCCACACGGCCAAAGCCCGCATCAAGTCGCGCGAGCAGGCCCGACGCACACCGCCGGAGGTGGCCACCGACACACCCTAACCAGGCAGCGTAGAATCACGGTCGGCGGGCACGCCCGTCGGCGTTTAGCCCTGGTCAATTTTCGTCGAGCACTCCTGGTCAGTTTTCAACGAGCGGCAACACCCTGACGCTCAAACGTCAGATCAACGAGAATTGACCGTCATCGTGGAGTCGATCGAATGCGTTGGGTATGAGCCGGCTGCAGGCGCTGGCCGACTCCGTCAACACCCTGATCGCGCCTGACCCAGTCCGCAAGGATTTCCTCGCCCACGAGCGGCTGGTCCACGCGCTCTACCAGGCGGTGAAGCCGGACCCTGTCGTGGCGGAGTTCGCCGCGCGCGTGGCATGTCTCGCCTCCATTGGCGACGAGATCCGTCTCCGCACGAACCCGGAGCCAGCGGACATCCCCGGCGTCATGTCCGGAATAGGCGCGTTGCTCGATGCGTCGATCGAAGCCGAGGGCTTCCGGATTCCCGTCGTCCGCGAAGGCTCAGCGAGCATCCGGACGTTTGACAGGCGGTTGTGCAAGCCGTAGCGCAGATCGAACCTCTACTCTGGGTGGTCCACTCCGATCGCGGGCTCCGCCCGTGTGTATCGACGGAGCCAGCGATCTTAGCAATCAGCCGCCATGAAAATTAGCGATCAGCCGATGGCCAAACATCTAGCAATCAGCCGGTCACGACGTTAACATCGGCTGCTCTGTGCTCCGAAAGACCGCGCCTTTCACATCTCCCTGATGGCTGCCAGACACGACGCGCGGAAGCGCCAGTCACGGAAGCCATCCGCGCGTTTCAGGATTCCGGCAGCACGTCTCGATGCCCTGATCGAAGAAGCCATCGTCGATGCCTACACCGAAGCCGAGCAAGCTGTCGGGTTTCACGCGACGATCGATCAACACCTCGCACTGCCGTTCGAGACAGTCGTGCTGGGAGCGGGCGTGACGGTGAAAAAGATCGACGTCACAGCAACGGGCACATCGTCGCGGTCTGCCAGCGTGGACGCGAGCGGCAGGCCATCCCGATTCTCGACCTGCCGCTGCCGGCGTCGCCGCCGGCTGGCTGGGAATGGGATCGAAGCCTGTCGCCGATGGGCCAGGGGACGATGGTAGGAGAAATCCGAGGACTGGCCAAACGCGAGCGCGAGGCGTGGCGGCAGGTCGATGCGCTCATTGCCACGAAGCGTCCCCGTGACTACGACGCTGCCGTGACGCTCCTCTCAGATCTGCGCGAGATGAGCGGACGGAAGGGGCGCGCTGGCCCATTTGGGCAGCGCATTGACGAACTGCGAGCGGCGCACGCCGCGAAACCGAGTCTGCTCGCACGCCTGAGGAGGGCCCGCTTCTAATTGCATCGCCGCTGTTCGATGCTGTTTTTCTCACCGCGACTGCCTAGCATTGCCCGAGCGCATTTCCGATTCAGCAGTGAACGTCCGCCTTCCCCGCGGCGCCCCGACCGGCTCCGAGGCGTGTAAGAAATCGTCTGACCGGCACGACTAACAGGTCAGAACGAACGAATCGATGGAAGAAGGACTCATCTCTCGCGCATCGGATCGAGGACGGTAGGGCTGTGATCGAGAGCGAACGGGATCGCGTCTTCAACGAGTGGCTGGCGAGTCACAAAGGGATCCTGTTCAAAGTGGTCCACGCGTATGCGTTCGAGCACGCCGACCGCCAGGATCTCTTTCAGGACATCGTCGTTCAGATCTGGCGATCGGTGGAGGCGTTCCGCGGCGAATCGTCCGTGCCCACGTGGATGTACCGCGTCGCGCTGAACACGGCGATCGCGTGGACGCGCAAGGAAGACCGGCATCGGCGGGGCAAACAGCCGCTCGAGGTCGTTGACGGCGTGCTCACCATGTCGTCGTCGAATGGACACGACCCGCGCGTGGAGTGGCTGTATCGCCAGATCGCGCAGCTCAAGGACGTCGATCGCTCCGTGGCCCTCCTGCTGCTCGACGGCTTCAGCTACAAGGAAATCGCCGCCATCGTCGGCATCAGCGAGAGCCACGTTGGCGTGAAGATCAACCGGATCAAGTCGGCGCTGGCCGGCAAGGTCGCGGAGGAAACGGCATCATGAATCTCGACGAGTTGATGGCGGTCTGGCGGACGCAGGATGCGGCCCCGCTGCATGACATGAACAGGACCCTGCTTCACCTGGCGCTGCGGCAGGATGAGGCCAGGCTGCAGAAAGCGCGGCGCAGAGAACGATGGATCATCTACGTCGTCAGCACGGGTTGCGTCGCCGGCATGGCGATGTTCTTCGGTGTGCTGATCTATTTCCTCGGGCATCGCCCGGAAAAAGTCGTGACCGGCTGGGATCTCGCCCTGCCGATCGTCGGCGCGATCGCCGCGTTGATCAGTGTTCGCACGATTTATGTGAGCCACCGGGCGCAGTTGCGACGCGAGCAGCGCTTTGGCGAGTCGCTCCGAGATCAACTCGGCCGGCGTATCGCGCAGCTCGACGACGCGGTGACGAGCGCCCGCGGGACGAGCGTGCTGGTCATTCTGCTCGTGGGCGGGATCGCTCCGGCCGCCATCGTCCTCCTCACCTGGCGGGTCAACGACAAGTCCATCAGCGATGACGGCTACATGCTGGTCCAACTGCTCATCTGGTGCGTCTTGAGCGTGGCGTTCTGCGTCCGGCAACTCCGCCGCCACGTGCAACGGGACATCTTGCCGCGCAAACACCAACTGGAGGCCTTGCTGAAAGAGCTCGATGGTTGAACGGCAACGGAGCGCGCCGGCACGAAGCCGGTTGTCACTCCTCATCAGAACCAGCGCCGCGCTCCCCGAATCCGACCACGCCGTGCGCCGCCACACGTTCGTAGCGGTAGCGGCCGGCGATCCGCGTATTGAAGAACTGGCCCTTGGACGCCGCGAGCATCAGCCCGCGATGCAGGAACGCGGGAAACTCGAAATAGCGGTACACGTCGCCGTCGGGAAACTGCACTTCGAGCACGGAGGTGCCCTCGTCGTAGCCGACCGACTTGATGACCGACGATTCGACCGGCTCGCGTGTCATGTCGTGCTCCAGGGATACTCCGATTCTCACACGGACCCGCCCGCGTCGCGATCGATAGCGCATCTGGCGTACGATGCGTCGCCGTGCCCTTCGAAACGACGCGATGGAGCCTCGTGCTGGCTGCCGGCGGGAACGACTCGCAGGCGGCGCGTGAAGCCCTCTCGTCGCTTTGTCAGACCTACTGGTATCCGCTCTACGCCTACCTCCGCCGCCGAGGTCTCGATCCGGAAGATGCGCGCGACCTGACGCAGGGATTCCTGGCCTCGCTCATCGAGCGGCAGGACTTCGCGGGACTTCGTCAGGATCGCGGCCGGTTCCGCGCGTTCCTTCTGGCGTCGCTGAGACACTATCTGTCCAACTGGTCGGCGCGCGAACGAACACAGAAGCGGGGCGGCGGCTGGCAGATCGTGCCGCTCGAAAACGCGGAAGGCCAGTACGTGATCGAGCCCGCGGATCACGCGACGCCGGAGACGCTCTTCGAGCGGCGCTGGGCATTGACGGTCGTCGAACGCCTGCTCGCCGATCTTCGTGCCGAGTGGTCGGCCGACGGCCGTGCCGCGGAGTTCGACGAGCTCAAGGCGTGCCTGCTCGGGCACGCGCCGGCTGGCGGATACGCCGCCGTGGCGATCCGTCTCGGCACGACGGAAGGCGCCATCAAAGCCGCGGTCCATCGTCTTCGACGCCGATTCCAATCGCTGTTGCGCGAGCGTGTCGCGGAAACCGTGGCCGACGAACAGGACGTCGACGACGAGATCCGTCATCTCATCCAGGCGTTGAGCGCGTAACCCGCGACGACGGTTCCGTCTGATCCAGATGAACGGCCAATTCTGGCCTCAGACGAACCGGAGGATGTGATGTCCGAGACTGTCACGCGCCTGTCGCGACGATGTCCACGGTGCGGACGCCAGCTGCCGCCCGATGCGCCCGAAGGTTTGTGCGCATCGTGCCTGCTGGCCGCCGGCGCGGAAACACTCACCGCATCCAGCGACGCGGCGTCGGCTCCCGGCGCATCCACGAGCGATCCCTCGCGGCCTGGCGCGCCGCGCCTCGTGGACGGGCAAGTCTGGGGGCCGTATCGGATCGTCCGACTGCTCGGCCGCGGCGGGATGGGCGAGGTCTACGAGGCCGAACAACTCGAGACCGGACGACGCCTGGCGCTGAAGATCCTGCGCAACACGCTGCGAGGCGACGAAGACCGCGCGCGGTTTCTTCGTGAGGGGCAGCTCGCCGCGTCAATCAGTCACGCGCACACGGTCTACATCTTCGGCAGCGAAGAAGTAGACGGCGCACCCGCGATCACGATGGAGCTGCTCTCCGGCGGCACGCTGAAAGATCGCGTCGCGGCCGAGGGACCGATGCCGCCACGGGCCGCCGTCTCGGCCGTGCTCGACGTCATCGGCGGCCTCGACGCAGCGCAGGCAGCGGGGATTCTCCATCGCGACATCAAGCCGTCGAATTGTTTCGTCGACGCGGACGGCCTCGTCAAAGTCGGCGACTTCGGACTGTCGATCTCCACGCTGACACGCGACGTGCGACACGAGCTTGCGACGGCCGGTTTCGAGGGCACGCCGCAATTCGCGGCGCCGGAGCAGTTGCGAGGCGAGCCGCTCGACGCGCGCGCGGACATCTACGCCGTCGGCGCAACGCTCTACTACCTTCTGACGGGACGTCCGCCGCTCGACGCGTCCGACCTGCGCGAGCTCGTGTCGAAGGTGGCCTCCGAGCCACCCGCGTCACCGCGCGTGCTTCGGCGCGACATTCCGCGCGGGCTCGCGGCCGTCGTGCTGCGCTGTCTGGCGAAGACGCCCGCGCAACGGCCGCAGTCGTACGCCGAGCTGGCGGATCTGCTGCGGCCGTACGTGTCCGCGGACGACGTGCCCGCGCCGCTCGGGACACGCCTCCTCGCGGGGATCGCCGATTCGGCGATCCTCTCCGTGACGATCTGGTTGCTCGCGTCCTCGGTGTGGACGGCCGGCGTGACGCTCGAGTCCGCGATGACGCTGCTCCGACTGTCGGCGTGGTCGTGGCTCGCGCCGGCGATCTACTACCTCGTCCTCGAAGGCGGCTGGGGCGCGTCGCTGGGCAAGCGGCTCATGGGCTTGCGCGTGACGTCGCAGGCCGCATCGGAGAGCAATGCCAGTTGGTGGCTGCGCGTCGGCCTGCGTACCGCGGTGTTCCATGTGCCCACCGCTATTTACTTCATGGGCGTCACGACCGGACCAACGATCCGGGGCGTCGTCTACACGACGCTATCGCTGCTGTCGACTCTTCTGCTGTTCTCGACCGCCCGTCGCGCCAACGGATGGACCGGCGTCCACGAGTGGCTGAGCGGGACGCGTGTGGTGCAGCGAAACGTCAGGCCGATCGCATCCACCGCTCCGAAAGCGTCGTCTATCGATCTTGTTCCCGCTCTGTCGTCTCTGCGACGCGTCGGACCATACGCCGTGTACACGACAGTAGGCGAGACCGGTGGCGGACGATTGCTCGTCGGCATCGATCCCATCCTTCGTCGTCATGTCTGGATTCACGAAGTGCCTCCGGGGGCGCCGCCGATCGAGGCCGCACGGCGTGACCTCGCGCGGCCCGGACGGCTGTACTGGCTCGCGGGGCGCCGATCCGCGACGGAGAATTGGGACGCCTTCGAGGCGCCGGACGGTGAGCCCTTCCTGTCAGTGCCATCGACATCCGACTGGCGCGCGGTGCACCACGCTCTCTCGAGCCTGGCGATCGAGCTCGATGCCTCGGCCCGCGAAGGCATGCACACTCAGATCAGCCTTGCCCACGTCTGGAGGCGAGCAAACGGACAGCTCGTGCTCCTCGATTTTCCGTTGGCCTTCCCCGAGCACGGTCGAAGGGCCCGCGCCGGTCGCGGCGGACGCGAATCGCACGCTCACTCCTGTCGAGCTGCTGGCAGCCGTCTCCACGCGCGCGTTTGCGCCGATCGCCGAGCCCGCTGCGCCGTTGTCAGCCACGACGCTCCTGAATCGACTGGCGAGCGCCGCGCCGCCAGCGCTCACCGACGTCAAGGCGGAGCTCCTGCGCCTCGCGTCGCTTCCCAGCCGTCCCTCCCGCGTCCGGCGTGCTCTGCCGATGGTGATGGCGGCGGTGCCGGTGACGGCCCTGCTCCTGATCGTCACGGTGATGATCCCCATGCTCGCGAGATCCATCGGCGAAGAGAGGAACGTGATTGGATCGACGCAAGCGTTCCTGAGATGGATGACGTGGATCGCTGACACACGTGCCGATGCCGAGCTCCAGACTCCGGAGCAGCGCGCCGCAGCCGAGCAGTATGTTGCGGCCCATTTTCGATCGCGGCTCACGAGCGAGGCGTTCTGGAACACGCAGATGCCTCAGATCGAGCCGTTTCTCGGCATGAGACGAACCGCGGCGGACATCGCCGCGCGCTATCCGGTGGTCTCCGCCGACGAGCTCGCTCGTGCCGACGCCGTTCTCGCGCCGCAGATTCGAGAGTTGGCCGCCCAGCGCGCAAACGCGAGCGCGAGCGTTCCGGGTGGTGGCGAGGCGCTCCGGCGCTTCGTCGCCAGCGGGTTCGCATCCGTCCCGGGGTTGATCTCGATCGTGTGCGGTCTGATATCGGTGTTGGCCGTGCCGGGCGGTCTGGTCACGCGGGGCCTCAGGCACGCGGTGGTAACGCGCAACGGCCGCGAGATTGGCCGCGCGCGATCCGCGATCCGATATCTGGTCGCCTGGTCGCCGGCGATCGTGTGGATCGCTTGTGTCGGCATTCCGATGTTTGGCGAGCCGCATGTGTCTCCGAACACGGCGTTTGTCGTGGGCAGTCTCGCGTTTCTGATGATGACGGCAGGCGCTGTGTGGACCATCGCGAATCCCGCGCGCGGACCGCACGATCGCATCGTCGGCACGTGGGTGGTGGAGAGGTAAGACGTACCGGCTTACGGCTTACGGCTTACGGCTTGGGGCTTGGGGCTCGAGGCTTGCGGTCGGAGGGGCGGACCTTCAGGTCCGCCCGTTGCGGCGACGCGCGGTGAGGTGTTTTCTCACGAATCGTTCCACATCCTGCAGCAGCGACATCTCGTCGACGCACGTTACGAATCGCCGACGCCGGGAGTGAGCGTGCCGACGGAGAACGAGCATCTGGATACCGTCGAGGGCCGATATTGGCTGCGCCTCGAGTGGCGCGCGCTGGCACGCGCGCTGCGCGAGTCCGGAGATGCACGCGTCCTCGCCGTCCGCGAGGCGCTCGCGTTTCGACAAGCGCGTCACGCGCGCTTTCCGGCCAACGGCAGCTCACGGCGTCTGTCTGCGCCCGTGCGCAGCGACGAGGCGACCGTCTCCGGAGAGGGATGGACGTTCAAGGCCGCGCCGGGCTGGGTGATTCGCGAAGGCGCGCGCAAGGGCGATTACGAAGTCGCCCGTCGCCAGCCCTGAGCCTTACTCACTGGCGTTCGCCGCAGGCACGCCTTCTGCTCTAGATCTCTCCGACGCCCGTCACGACGACGCAATTTCTGAGGAAATCGAGCCGGTATTGCTGCGAGTCGTGTGTGGCGCCACGAAATGACGTGGTTGTCATGCTGACCAGACGAAAGTTCCTCCAAACGAGCGGCGTCGGCGCCTTTGTCGCACGTGCGGCCGGCCGTGCGCGCGCCGCGGACGCATCGTCGTCGATCAGTGCGCAGTCGACGCGCCCAAATATTCTCTTCGTGCTGATGGACAACTTGGGGTACGGCGAAGTTGGATGCTACGGCGGCGGCGTCCTTCGAGGCGCGCCGACGCCGCACATCGACAGGCTCGGCGCCGAAGGCACACGGCTGACCAACTTCAACGTGGAAGCGCAGTGCACGCCGAGCCGTTCGGCGATCCTGACGGGCCGTTTCGCGATCCGCTCCGGCACGCACTCCGTGCCGCTGCCGGGGCTGCTCGACGGGCTCACGCAATGGGAGGTGACGCTCGCCGAAGTGTTGTCTGCCGCCGGCTACGCCACCGGCGCGTTCGGAAAATGGCATCTGGGCAGCTCGCAGGGTCGGCTGCCGAACGATCAGGGCTTCGACGAGTGGTACGGCATCCCGCGCACGACCGACGAAGCGATGTTCCCGTCACAGTCCGGCGCCAACGCCGCGGGCATTTCGTTCATGCACACCATGGAAGGGCGCAAGGGCGAGACGAGCCGGGAGCTCGCCGTGTACGACCTGGAGCAGCGCCGGCGCATCGACGAGGAGATCGTCCGCCGCACGGTCGATTTCATGACGCGATCGGTGCACGCAGGGAAGCCATTCTACGCGTACGTGCCCTTCACCCTCGTCCACGCGCCGGCGCTCCCGAGCGTGGACTTTGCGGGCCGCACCGGCCACGGCGATTTCGCCGATTGCCTTGCCGAAATGGACGCCAACGTCGGCCGGCTCGTCGATGCCGTCGACGATCTGCGCGTCCGCGACAACACGATCGTCGTCTTCACCAGCGACAACGGACCGGACTCCACGTTTCCGTCGCAGGGGACGTCGGGTCCCTGGAGCGGCTACTACTTCACGCACATGGAAGGCTCGCTGCGCACGCCGTTCATCATCCGCTGGCCTAGCCGCGTGCCTGCCGGCCGCGTCAGCAATGAAATCGTGCACGAAGTCGACACGTTCACCACATTCGCCAGGATGGCGGGCGCCGCGACGCCGCAGGACCGCGCGATCGACGGCGTCGATCAGACCGACTTCTTCCTTGGTCGATCCGAGCGCTCCGCACGCGAAGGCTTTCCGGTCTTCGTCGCCGAGCGGATGGAGGCCGTGAAGTGGCGAAACTGGAAGATCGCGTTCTATGACGCCGAGCGCGACTGGTGGACACCGCCGGCGAAGCTTGGCGTGCCGAAGATCTTCGACCTGATCAACGACCCGAAGGAAGAGTACGGCGCGACCTTGACCGCGAACGGCTGGGTCGGCGGACCGATGATGAAGATCGTGGCGGAGTTCGAGGAGAGCCTGAAGCGCGATCCGCCCATCGCGCCGGGGACGCCCGATCCCTATCGGCCGCCAGCGGCGAGATGACGCGTCCGTCCTTCCTCGCCCGCCCATTGCGCAGGTACTCGTCTTGCGACTGTCTGCAGACACGCGCGGTCGACGTCGATGCGCCGATCGTCCGCAAAGGGCTGAGACATCGACATTTCATTCATGGACAGGCGCCGGCGTCGCCGGCGCGCCGCCGCGCGATGTCGTGGCGAGTCACTGAGGAGTCCACGATGAGCACTGGGCACTACGAGTTCGTAGGCGGATATCCGACGCCGGAGACCGTGCAGAAGGCCTACGACGACGCGGACTATTGCCGCGCGGTGCAGGCGTACAAGTTCTTCTATCCAAGCGTCGCGTTCACGGCAGGGTATCGGAGCCTGACCGCGCTGGGGATCGAGGCCAACCGGCACGTGGGCATGATGTCGGGCAGTCCGCGCCAGCTGGTCTTCACACCGAACTCCGATACGCCGTACGCGTTCGTGCCGCTCGATCTGAGCGCCGGCCCCATCGTCATCGAGATGCCGCCGGGTCCGATCATGGGGGCGATCAACGATCTCAACCAGCAATGGGTGATGGACTATGGCGTGCCCGGCCCAGATGCCGGCAAGGGCGGCAAGCACCTGTTGCTCCCGCCCGGTCACGATACCGACGTGCCGCCGGGCTACTACGTGGGTCGGCCGACGACGATACGCGTGACAGCGCTGCTGCGGGCGCTGCCGGTCCACGGCGACAACGCCGCGGCGAACGCGCTCATGAAGACCGTGAGATTCCGGCGGCTCGACGCGCCTCAGGCGTTCGAGACGCAATGGATCGACATCAGCGAGCGGGCCGCCGATTTCACACCGGTGTCGATCGAAAAGGGCCTCGCATTCTGGACGGCCCTGCATGAGTTGATCGACGAGGAGCCCGTCAACGAGCAGTACCGGACCTACTATGGCGAGCTCGCGGCGCTCGGCATCGTCAAGGGCGCGCCGTTCAAGCCGGACGCGCGCATGACGGACATCCTCGAGCGAGCGGCACACGATGCAAACGCCCAGATGCGCGTCCAGTCATTCGCCGATCGCCGTCCGGACCGCATCGCGTGGCCCGATCGTCGATGGGAATGGGCCACGTTGCGCCCGGAAAACGGCACGTTCGATCTCCCCGGCTATCGAGACCTCGAGGCGCGCGAAAAGTGGTTCTATCAGGCGATGGTCGAATCGCCGGCCATGTTCCAGCGCAAGGCCGGAGGCGGGTCGCTCTATTGGCTCGGCCTCCGCGACGCGACTGGAGCGTATCTCGACGGCGGCAGCACCTACACGCTGTCTGTGCCGCAGCCCGTGCCTGGTCAGCTGTTCTGGTCGGTCACGGTGTACGACAACGAGACGCGCAGTGAGATCCAGACCGACCAGGGATACGCCGCGCTCCGCTCGATGTTCGAGCTCGAGGACGCTGCGAAGAGCACGGACGTGGTGCTTCGCTTTGGCCCGACTCAGCCTGCGACCGACACGGCGCGCTGGATCAAGACCATTCCTGGCAAGGGATGGTTCGTGTACTTCCGCATCTATGGTCCGGAGCCGGCCGCCTTCGACGGCAGTTGGAAGCCCGGCGATTTCGAAAAGGTGTAAGGAGCGCTCACATGCCGCGACCATTCAAAGGCAGCATCGATCTCGACATCCGCAAGTCGAAGCCCGACTGGGAGGCGTTCCTCGACGCCGACGCGCCGAAGGACGCGCCGAACGTGCTCGTCATCCTCTACGACGACACCGGGCAGGCGGCGTGGTCGCCGTACGGCGGCCGCATCAACATGCCGACGATGGATCGGCTGGCGAAAAACGGGCTGACGTACACGCAGTGGCACACGACGTCGGTGTGCTCGCCGACGCGCTCGACGTTTCTCACCGGACGCAATCACCATCAGAACGGCTTCGGCACGATCGCCGAGTCCGCCGCGGGATTCCCAGGCTACGCCGGCCACATCCCTCCCGAGAACGCGACCATCGCGACGGTGCTCCGCAACGCCGGCTGGAGCACCTTCTGGGTCGGCAAGAACCACAACGTGCCCGTGGACGCATTCGACATCGGCGCGAACCGCAAGCACTGGCCGCTCGGTCTCGGTTACGACCGCTTCTATGGCTTCATCGGCGGCGAGACGAATCAGTGGTATCCGGAGCTGATCGAAGACAACCACTTCGTCGATCAGCCGTCGATGCCGGAAGACGGTTATCACTTCTCGAAGGACATCGCCGACAAGGCGATCGCGTTCATCCGCGACACGAAGCAATCGCGGGCCGACAAGCCGTGGTACCTCTGGTACTGTCCCGGCGCCAATCACGCGCCGCACCACGCGCCGCAGGCGTACATCGACAAGTACAAGGGCAAATTCGACGACGGCTACGAGGCCTATCGCGAGTGGGTGCTGGCGCGCATGATCGAGCGCGGCATCCTGCCCAAGGACACGACGCTCACGCCCATCAATCCGATGAGCAAGGGCACGTTCATCGAGGGCGATGGCGTCCGGCCCTGGAACACGCTCTCCGCCGACGAGAAGCGGCTCTTCAGCCGGATGGCGGAAGTGTACGCGGCGCTCTCCGAGTACACCGACGTGCAGGTCGGACGCCTGATCGACTATCTCGAGGAGTCGGGCCAGCTCGACAACACGCTGATCTTCTACTGCGCGGACAACGGCGCATCGGGAGAGGGCAGTCCGAACGGATCGGTCAACGAGAACCGCTTCTTCAACGGCTATCCGGACGACATCCAGAGCAATCTGGCGATGATCGACAAGCTCGGCTCGCCGGACACCTACAACCACTATCCGACCGGCTGGGCCGTCGCCTTCAGCGCGCCGTATCGCATGTTCAAGCGCTACTCGCAGTATGCGGGCGGCACCTGCGATCCGCTCGTGATCCATTGGCCCAAAGGAATCAAGGCGCGCGGCGAGCTTCGCCAGCAATACCATCACTGCACCGACATCGTTCCAACGATTCTCGAGTGCTGCGGCGTGACGATGCCGGACATCGTCGACGGCGTGACGCAGACGCCGCTGGCGGGCGTGTCGATGCGCTACAGCTTCGACGCGGCGGACGCGCCGACCCGGAAGGAGACGCAGTACTACGAGATGCTGAGCACGCGCGGCATCTGGCACAACGGCTGGAAGGCGTCGGCCGAGCACGGCCCGCTGCTCGACAAAGGACAGTTCGATCGCGATCGCTGGCAGTTGTTCCATACCGACGTCGATCGCGCCGAGGCTCACGATCTCGCCGACCAGCATCCGGAGAAGGTGAAGGAGTTGACCGCCTTGTGGCTCGCCGAAGCGAAGAAGAACAACGTCTTGCCGCTCAACGACTACGGCGTCGTCGGCATCCACTCGCTGGAATACAAGGTCGCGGCGCCGGCCAACGGCCGCTACGTCTACTACCCGGGCACGACAGAGATTCCTGAAGCGTCAGCCGCGCGCACGCTGGGCGTGTCCTTCAAGATTCTTGCGGAGGTCGAGCTCTCGAAGGACTCCGCCGGCGTGATCGTGTCGCAGGGCTCGCGCTTCGGCGGCTACACGCTGTTCGTCAAGGACGGCCAGCTCGCGTTCGTCTACAACTTCCTCGGCATCGGGCCCGAGCAGAAGCTGACGTGTCCGGCGCCGGCGTCGGGCCGGCACGTCGTCGGCGTCGAGTTCACGAAGACGTCGATCAGCAAGAAGAACGAGGTCCTTGGCACCATGACGCTCTACGTGGACGAGAAGCCGTCCGGCAGCGCGGAGCTCAGAACGCAGAGCGGCCACTACGCGCTCGCCGGCGAGGGCCTGGCGATCGGGTACGACAGCGGCGATCGCGTCTCCGCCGAGTACCGGACGAAGTTCCCGTTCACGGGCGGGCAGATCATCAAAGTGATCTATGACATCGCCGACGATGTCTACGTCGACATGGAACGGGAGCTGGCCGCGGCCATGGCGCGCGACTGAGCGCGCGCGCTACCGCGCCTCGCCCTGGCACTCCGGACATTCGTGGTGGATGTAGCGCAGCCATTCGATGACGTCGTCCGCGGCGGGTAGAGCCGACGTGGACGCGCCGTCGAACACGGCGTAGATCTCGCCCCAACGATCCGCGATCGCCATGCCGGGCTGCGGCACGCCGGGCACGACGTCGTGCGTGACGACGTATCGCGTGTCGTGCGCCGTCACGTCGCGCTCGCGCCGGGCGAGCTGATCGGCGTACGCGCGCATCGACGCGTCGCCGGCCGGCATCGACACGAGCAACAACCCGTCGTGCTGCCAGATATCTTCATAGCGGACGACGGCGCCGCCGGCCGTCGTCACGGTGAAGTGCGGGACTCGGTCGCCTCGCTGGAGCATGTGGACCTCACTCTTCATGATGGTGACGTCATTGACGTCATCGACGCGCGCGACACGTCGATCCATTGTGTCGCGAAATCGACGACGACGGACCGCCTGACCCCGCGCGTTGCCGGCGGCGTTCACGGCACCACCGACTCCAGCCGCCACCGGATCGTCGCCACGTGCGTGCCGGCGCGAATCGACGCGCCCGGCGTCGCGAGCGTCCAGTGCACGTCGATGCCGCCGGCTCCGACCACGCCGCTGCCGGTCTCGAACACCTCCGTGAAGGCGGCCGTGCTCATCGTGCCGTTGCGGCCCGTCGCCTGGCTCGCGTTCGATGTCGTCCACGACACGCGCGACGCCGGAATCGCCGCACCGCCCGGCGGCACGAAGTCCGCGTCGGCTTTGACGCTGACGCGCAGGACGTGGAACAGCGCGAGATTGACGATGGTGAATGACACGGTCGTCGGATCCGGGCCGCCGATCGTGGGCTGGCCGACGTCGGTGACGGCGAAGCCGACCGACGCGGGCAGCGAGATGAGGACGACCTGCTGCGCCGCCGCATTTGTGCGGGCCGCGGCCACCGCGATCGCGGCCAGCGCGAGCGTCCGCGCGAGCCGGTATCGAATCACCGGCCATTGCTCCATGCGATCGGCTTCGGCCGGATCGTGACGGCGAAGTCGAGGCCGGCGACGGGGCGATCGGCGGCGAGTGACACGCGTCGTTCGGCGACGGCGGCCTCCGCGTTGGGATCGATCGATGCGAGATTCACGCGTACGACGTAGTCGGCCGGCTTCAGATTGTAGAAACCATAGCGCCCGTCTCGATCCGTAACCGTCGCGCGCTCGTCATCCAGCCTCACGACGGCGCCAGCGATGGCCTCGCCCGCATCGTCGCGGCCGTTCCTGTTGCGATCGACGAAGACGCGTCCGGTGATGGTCGCGAGCGGCGCGACGCGCAGCACGATGTCGCGGCGGTCTCCGGCTGCGGGATTCACGCGGACACGATGGCCATCGACGGCGTAGTTGGCCGGCAGCCCAGCTTCGTCGACGAAGAGATCCACGGCACCCGGCGGCACGTTACGAAACACGTAGCGGCCGTCTGCGCCGGTCGACGTCGCGTACGGGCCGAGCCGCACGAGCGCGCCGGCGACCGGACGTCCCAGATGGTCGACGACGACGCCGCGCGCGGACGGACGTCCGGGCGGCGTGGCGAGCGCGAACCGGTAGGCGAGCATGACGCGTGCGCGCGGCCGATCCGTCCACGGCGTGCTGACCTGGTAGGGCGCGATGCGGCCGTATTCGACTTCGGCGTCCAGCCGCCACGGCAGCCGCTGCGCGATCCGCACGCGCAGTCGATCGCGTGCCGTGACCCGCGGTACCGCGGTCGTCACCGTTACCGACGTCCCACGGCGCGGCTGCCACGACGTCTGCAACTCCTCCCACGTCGTCATCCGGCCGGACGATGTCCACTGCGATGCGAGCTGAAGCGTGAATCGCAGCCGCGGCCCTGCGGCGTAGGTCGCCATCGACTGCGACTGCTGCATCTGTTGCGCGAGGACGAGGTCGTTCTCGTCGACGTTCACCACGCCCCACTGCTGGCGATGGAACAGGCGCATTCCGGCGACGAGCCCGCTGCCCGTAATGGCCGACGCCGAGCTGCGCACGCCCTCGTCGCGGCTGAATGTGTGCTCGATGCCGATGTCGAAACGGCCCATCGGCAGTTGCACGCCCGTGATCTGCCAGCGACTGCGCTGACCGTCTCGCCACGATTGTGCGATTGCGGCGTGCGCCCGCACGAGATTCCAGATCTCGACGCTGCTGCCGACGGTCACGTCGCGGCTTCGTGGCGTCGACCGGCGGCGATCGGACACGTCGAGTCGCACCCGGCCGAGCGTGGCTTGCGCGGCGATCAGGTGCGAGCCGTCGCTCGCGATCTCGCCGTCGAGCCGCGCATGGGCGCCGGCGGACCATTGATCGCGATAGGTGAGCAGCGTCGGTCGGACTTCGAGCGACGCGCGTGGCATGGAGATCGAGAGCGATGGGCGACGATCGCCGCGCGCGGTCCAGGACACGCGCGCACCGCGGCCGACGCCGGCAAGCGGCGAGAAGAGATCGCCGGCATCGACGGTCCAGCGCGACGACCGCGACGTCACGCTCAACGTCCCTTGATCGAAGATCGTGCTCGCCGGGCCCGTCGTCGTCAGGCTGTGGAGATCGAGATGGAAGCCGGCGAAGGAGCCGGACGCGCGAAGCTCCGTCGCCCAATCGGCGTTCTGCACGTAGCCGATGCCGATCGCGCCCTCCAGGCGATCGGGGGGCGGCAGCATCGTCCGTGTCTGCGACGCGGGCGCGACGATCGGGGCGGCGTCAACGGACTTCGGCTTCGGCCGCGTGAACTGACGAAGCACGTTGGGATCGGCCGGTGAGGCCGGCTCGTCGGGTGGATCGGCCGACGGGGTCGTACGAGCCGCCGCGCCCGGGAGTGACGCGGTTGCGATCGTTGCGGCCGCGGTCTGCGGCGCCAGTGTGCACGCCGGCATCACGGCGCGATACGAGGCCATCGCCAGCGCGATGCCGCTAGCGGCCCAGCCCACCGGACGCCACCTCGCGCGTGATCGCGATCTCGCGCTCGGCGCCGATGTAGTGATCCAGGCCGATGTCCATCACGGCGCGCACGAGATAGCGGCCGGCCGGCAGGACGTCGGCAGGGGGCAGCGGCGCGTCGAACAGGCCGGTCGTGACGCGCTCGGGCAGGAGCGTGCCGCGCGGGATCGTCACGATCGCAGCCGGCGGATCGCCGCCACGCGTCAGGAACTCCACGCGGCCGTCGACCGGCACGGGCGTGTTGCCGACGTTGCGCATGCTGACGACGGCGCGATCCGCGTCGACGCGGACGTCGGTGATGTCCGCCGCCCGCGTCACGCTACCGACGTCGACGAAGATTCCTGTCGAGATCGACGCCAGGAACTGGACGCCGACGCCGGCGTGCGCCGTCTCCGGATCGGCGACCTGATCGACGGTCAGCGCGCACCAGTAGCCGCCGGTAACGACCTCGCGTGGCACGACGATCGTGAAGCGCACGACCATCGTGTCTCCGGGCCCGACCGCGGACTCGACGGGATTGGCCGTCGCCCACGACGCGCACGAATGGTGCAATGTCCCTGGCGGCGCGTAGAAGGACTCGCGGCCGTTCTCGCTGCGCCACCAGTCCTCGAAATGCGCCCGGAAATACGCGCGAGGCTGCCGCACGTCGAGCGAGAGCTGGAACTGCCGCGTGTAGACGTCGCCGGGCCGCGCCTGCACGCGAATCGATCCGAGCGTCGCGTTGAACGTCAACCCCGCTGACGGCGCCACGGTCTGTTGTGGCGCCGCCAGCATCGCGAGGAGGCCGGCAAGGATGGGGATCGTCATCGCGTATCTCGCTAGCTCCCGATGCTCTCGATCTTCCACGTCACCGACAGCGTGTGATTGCCGGCGTTGGTGATCGCGGTATTCGGCGCGAGCGTGAAGAGCAGCTGGCTCGTCGAGCAGCCGCTGACGCCGGCGGTGCAGGTGGCGACGGTCGTGTAGCTCGAGGCGCTGAGCGTGCCGGCGCTGCCCGTCGCCTGCGTCCACGTCGCCGCGTTCCAGGAGACGTCGCCGGCGGCCCATGTCGGCGATCCGCCGATCGACGGCGTGAACGACGCCGCGCCGGCCTGCAACGAGATGCGGAGCTGCTTGGTCGTCGTCGCGAGCACGATCTGATCGATCGTCACCGACGCCGCCGACGCGGCCGTGCTCGCACCGATGTCGCCGACCGAGAAGAGCACGCCGGCCGGCACCGCTACGCGCGCCTGCTCGCTCACCGTTGCCGTCAACGTCGTCGACAGGCTCGTGCTCGGCAGCACGACGACGATCTGCGCGTGCGCGGATGCCGGCAGCGCGATTGCCCCGGCGGCCACGATCACGCGCCGCAGCAGCCGCGTCATGGTCGTCTTGCCCGTCGCCATGATCGCGCCTACCGCCGCACGACGCCGACGACGGCGCCGATCGCGACGCGTACCTGGTTGAAGCTGACGCCGTTGCCGTTCACGTGGCGGACGTCGCCCTGCAGCCGCAGGCCCAGCGCGCGCGCCACGGCGATGTCGACGCCGCCGCCGAGCTGCACGCCGAGACCACGCGAGAACCGGCCGTCGGTCTGCGCCGTGCTGCCGCAATAGCACGACGTTCCGACCAGCGCCTGCGCGAACGTCGTCGTGCGGCCGCGCGGCGCGAGCGCGCCACGCACGCCGCCCATGAAGCTGTGGACGCGATAGTCCTGATCGCCGAACGCGGTGTGCTCGGTGCGATAGGCGCCGTCGGCCTCGCCGATGATCGCCCAGTGCGGCGCGATCGTGAGGCCGAGGCCGGCGAGCCATGCCGACGGCAGCGTGCGATCGCGGCCGGAGTCGCGCAGCACCGCGTAGCCGGCGGAGAGATCGAGCCCGACGCGCCGTTCCGGCTGCGCCGGCACGATCAGCATCGGGTTGCGCCGCTCGGGAATGCCCTGCGCGGCGGCCGGAGCGGCCGCGCTCATGACGAGCGCGGCCGCCAGACCCGTGAGAAGACCTTTTGCGTGAGTCACTGCATCCTCCTTCAGTGGGATGTCGATCGACGTCAGTGCGAAACGGTGGCCTGCACGGTGTTCGAGTGCAGCCCGGTGTTGGACAACTCGCCGTCGTAGTTCGCCGTCGCGTTCACCGGAAGCGAACCGCCGAGCGCGGTGATCAGCTGCGTGAGCAACGCGGACTGCTGGCCCAGCACGACGAGCTGGCCCGTGTGGCTGTCGACGCCGAGGATCTGATTGAGCGGACCGATCTGATTGAGGATCGGCTGAATCAGCGCGCCGACGACCGGGTTGACGCTGTCGAGATCGGGCACCATCGTCCACGTCACGCCCGGAAAGCTCGCGCCGAGCGTCGCGTTCTGACCGCCCTGGAACACACCCGTGAGCACGTCCGGCATCTGATGGCCCAACCTCAGCGAGCTCATGCCGCCCGTGCCGAGGCTCAGTTGCTGCAGCAGCGGCAGCTTGATGTTGAGCTGCACGCCTTCCGTGAAGCCGCCGTACTGCACGTTGACGACGTGATCCGGATCGAGCAGCGCCTGCGCGAGCGTCGCCGCGACGTTGAACGTGCCGTCGGGGTTGATGTGAATCGCCTGTGGATCGTCCGGGTTGTAGACGGCCGCGTTCGTCACGTCGTCGCGGGACCCGTCGCTGTAGACGCCGTAGACGTGGAGCTGCGCCGCCTGCGTGAGATCCAGCTGCTGCAGATCGACGTCGGCCGTGACGTCGATGCCGGTGAGCTGCCGGGTTGGCGCCGGCGGCCCGCTCGACGTCACCGTCATCGTCGTCTGCGCGGTCTTGCCGCTGTAGGACGCGCCGATGACGCTCGTGCCCGCCGTCTGGCCCGTAACGAGTCCGGCCGACACCGTCGCGACCGACGGGCTGCCCGACGACCACGTCGCCGTGCCGGTAACGGTCTGCGACGTGCCGTCGCTGAGCTGGGCCGTCGCCTGCAGCTGCGCCGTCTGGCCCGCCTGCACGCTGTTCGGGCCGCTGATCGACAGCGCCAGCACGGTCGGCGGCACGCCCGACGAGACGACGACGCCCGCGCTCGCGATCTTGCCCTGATAGCTCGCCTGAATCGGCGCGGTGCCGGCGGACTGGCCGGTGACGAGACCGCCGGAGACCGTCGCGACGTTCGTGGCGCTCGACGACCAAGCGGCGGCCGTCGTCACGGTCTGGGCCGATCCGTCGCTGAGCTGCGCGACGGCCTGCAACTGCGTGCTCTGGCCGATCTGGATCGACGTGTTGCCCGCGATCGACAGTCCCACGACCGTCGGCGCGCCCGGCGTACTCGCCGAGACCGTCACGGTCGTGCTGGCCGATCGGCCGCTGTAGGACGCGTGAATCGTCGTCTGACCGGCCGCGGCGCCGCGCACCGATCCCGCGGTGACGGGCGCGATCGCCGCATTGTCCGACGACCACGCCGCCAGCGCCGTGACCGTCTGCGACGATCCGTCGCTCAGCCTCGCGATCGCCTGCAGCGGCGTCGTGTCGCCGACGTGGATCGACGTGTTGCCTTCGATCGCCAGGCTCACGACCGTCGGTTGTTCCGTGCCGGCGGGCACGATCGTGACGACGCCGGTCGCCTGCTTGCCCTGGAAGGCGGCTTGAATCGTCGCCTGGCCCGGCGCGACGCCCGAGACGACGCCGCTCGCGTCGACGCTTGCCGTCGACGCGGCGTTCGACGACCACGATGCCTGCGTCGTGACGATCGTCTGCGTGCCGTTGCTGTACGACGCGACCGCCTGCCATGGCGCGCTGTCGCCGACGCGAATCGACGTCGCGCCCTGCACGGCCAGCGACGCGATCGCCAGCGGCGGCGTCGTGTCCGTGGGATTGCCGTTCGGGTTGCCCGGATTGACCGGCACCTCCGACGGACTCGACGGAACCTTGCAGTCGCACGCCGCGATCGCCACGATCGCGAGCACGAGACCGAACGTCTTCAGAAGCCGCATCGCACACTCCTGTCAGAAAAGACAGGCGAGCGCATCGCCTGTCGTCACCCACATGGATCGGCGATGATCGGGGCTTCTGAAGGGCAATGGCGCGTGCGACACGCGCGGTTGACGCCGTTGACACGGCGTTCACGGATGGTTCACGCCGCGCAACGACGCGCGGCGGGCGCTAGGCGTGCGTCTGCCAGGTGACGTCGCGCGCGAAGTAGTAGCCTTCGCCGCGAACGGTCTGAATCAGCGCGGGATGCAGCGGATCGTCCTCGAGCTTGCGTCGCAGCCGCGAGATCAGCACGTCGACGGTCCGGTCGAACACCTCGCCGTCGTCGTGGCGTGTCGAGGCGAGCAGCTCGGTGCGCGTGAAGACGTGCTGCGGCCGTTCGATCAGCGCGCGCAGGATGGCCACCTCGCCGCCGGTCAACTCGACGACGCGAGCGGCCGATTGGGCTTTGTGTGCCGCCAGGTCGATCGTCCAGTCGTCGAAGTGCGCGGTGCGCCGGCCGGCGCGCGGCAGCCGATCCGTCGACGTGCGGCGGACGACGGATCGCAGGCGTGCGACGAGCTCGCGCAGGCTGAACGGCTTGACCAGGTAGTCGGCGGCGCCGGCTTCGATGGCCAGGATGCGATCGGCTTCCTCGATGCGCGCCGACGTGACGACCACGGCCGGCCGGCCGCGGCCGGCGACCTCCTGCAGCAGGGCGGATCCGTCTTCGCGCTCGAGGACGAGATCGAGCAGCACGGCGTCGAAATGGTGCGCGTGCAGCATCGATCGCGCTTCGGCGAGCGAGGCGACTTCGACGATGCCGAAGCCGTGGCCTTCGAGGTACGTCGTGACGCGATGACGCAAGTCCGCGTCGTCTTCGACGTACAGCAGCCGGTGACTGGATGGGAGGGATAACTCCATCGCCGGACTCCGTGCCGGAAAGAGCTGAGGATGAGTGATTCTACGAAAACGCCATCGACTTGTCGACCGCAGCCCTTCACATCGGTGCACGGAGAGCTCTGCCGCAGTACCGGCGATCGGCCCGCGGCGACATTCGCATATAGACTGTCGTCGCCAATCGGAGCGTCGTCGATGACGGGTTCGTCCGGGTTGCAGCGCGCGTGTCGTGTGCTCGTCGTCGAGGACGACCCGGCGTCGGCGGAAGCGTTGCGCGCGGTGTTCGCACGCGCGGACGCCGAAGCCGTTGCCGTCGTGTCGAGCGTGGAGGCGGCCGGCGCGGCCGCGGGCGTGCAGCCGAACGTCATCGTCGTCGCGGTGGCGCTCGACGCCGGCGGCGTGGAGATCGCGGCGCGCCTGTGCGACGGCCGCGACGTGCCGCTCATCTATCTGTCCGCGCAGGCCGATCCCGACACGCTCGCGCGAGCCAAGGCGACCAATCCGGTCGCGTTCCTCGCGAAGCCGTATCGCGAGTGCGACCTGCTCGCGGCGGTCGACCTCGCGTGGCACGGCCATCAGCGGGCATCGCAGCTGCGCGCAAGCGAAGCGCGCTATGCGGCGACGCTTGCGAGCGTCGAGGACTCGCTGCGTCGCGCCGAGGCGGATCTCCGGCAGGCGCAGAAGATGGAAGCGGTCGGCCGCCTGGCCGGCGGCGTCGCGCACGATTTCAACAATCTGCTGACGATCATCTCGAGCGACACCGAGATCCTGCTCGAGCAGGCGCTGTCGCCGACGCAGCGTGCGCTGGTGACCGAGATGCGTCAGACCGTCAACCGCGCCGTGTCGCTGACGCGCCAGTTGCTGACGTTCAGCCGCAAGGATCCGGTGGCGCCGGTGACCATCGATCTCAACGAGCTGGCCAGCGCCTCGTTGAGCCTGATGCGGCGGCTGCTGCCGGAGAACATCACGCTAGTCGAGTCGCTCTGCCGCACGCGCCTGCCCGTGCGCGTCGATGTCGGTCAGTTCGAGAGCGTCATCCTGAATCTCGGGACGAATGCGCGGGACGCGATGCCCGGCGGCGGCACGCTCAGCGTCTCGACCCGCGTCGTCCGCTTCGGCCATCACGATGCGGCGCGGCCGAACGAGCTGCCGTCCGGCACCTACGCCGCGCTGACGGTTCAGGACACGGGCGCCGGGATCGACGACGCAACACGGCAGCACATCTTCGAGCCGTTCTTCACGACGAAGGGACGCGAGCTCGGCACGGGACTCGGACTGGCGACGACCTACAGCATCGTGCGGCAGAGCGGCGGGCACGTCGTCGTCGACAGTCAGCCCGGGCAGGGGGCGTCGTTCACCGTCTACGTCCCTGCGCTGGATCGCGACGCGGAGACGGACGAGGCGAGCCCGGCCTCGGCCGACGTGATGGTTCAGGGACGAGAGACGATTCTGCTCGTCGAGGACGACCCGCGCGTGCGATCACTCAGCGTCTCGGCGCTCTCGCGTCTGGGCTATCGCGTGCTGGAAGGCACGGACGGCGCCGACGGTCTGCACGCGAGCGCCGGCTACGCCGGCCAGATCGATCTGCTCGTCACCGACGTCGTCATGCCCGGCCTCGGCGGACGCGATCTCGCCGAGCGCCTCCGCGCCGACCGGCCGGGGTTGATCGTGCTGTTCATGTCCGGCTATGGCGAGCAGGATGCGGCGGCACGCGGTCTCGTGCCGGTCGGAGCGACCGTTCTGCAGAAGCCGTTCACGCCGCGCACGCTCGCGCGACGCGTACGCGACGAGCTCGATCGAGCAGACGCGCGCCGCGAGGCGTGATCGCGCGATCGATCGCCTCACAGTTTCTGCGATCGTCTCTGGCGCGCATTGCGATTTCTTCAATCGCGTTTGCCTGCATCATGCGTTTCGTTCGTGCGAATGCTGGCACGAAACTCGCTCTGTTCAGCCTTCGAAAAGCCGTTGCTGCGCGGGGCAGACGACGGTAAGGTGTGGAGGCGGAGCATGATGCTGTGGGAAGAGCGCGTGGGGCGGCTCGAGCGGCGGGTGGACGAGGGTAACGAGGTGATGGCGGACATGCGAAGCGACCTCGCGGCGACCAGGCAGGGCGTGGTCGATCTTCGCGATCGGTTCGATCGGTTCGAGGTCCATGTCGACCGGCAGTTCGAGGCGATCCGCCAGGAGTTCGACGGCGTCTACCGCCGAGCCGAAGCGGACCGCCAGACCGAAGCGATCAATCGGCGGTTCGACGCGATCGACAAGCGATTCGATCGCGTCGACGATCGATTCGACAGGCTCGAGGACCGGATGTCCAGGCAGTTCATGTGGCTCGTCGGCCTGCTCGTCACGGTGGGCGGCGCCATCATGACCGCGATCCTCGCGCGGTGACCGCGTCGACATTCCCATGCCGATCAACGCCGCCTGGCACGCCGCACACCGGATGCCGAAGAATCCGTCAGTCGAGGAGCGGCTCCGCTGGCACAAGGCCCACGCGGCCGCATGCGCGTGCCGGCCGATGCCCGCGTCGCTCGCGCGTCTCGTCGCGGCATTGCCGTCGAACGGTGTCGCGCGGAAGGCAGGGAAGACCGGCGCGGCGGCCAGGGCGAGGCTATCTCGCGGGCGCTCGGCCCTTCGCCGGCGGTCGCGGTAGCGTCTCGGCCGCCGCCGTCAGCTCCGCGCTCGCCGCGTTCAAACGCTCCACAATTCCGCGCTGCTCGGCCGACAACGCCGTCCGCTGCAACTCGCCAATCGCGTCGGCGATCGCCTTCGCAGGCTGATGAACCTTGCCGGCCTGCCGCGTCAACTGCTCATTGTCGAGCATGTGCTGCCGCGCCTTCTGGAGCATCGACCGCGTGTCGGCGGCGCCGACGAGGCGCTCCAGCACGAGCAGCGCGCGTCCTTCGACGGTCAGCGCGCTGGCGCGCAGCAGCAGATCGTCGCCGTCGACCGTCGCCGCGAACGGACCGGAGACGATCGACGCGTGCGGTCCCGCGTTCCACGCGCCATCGGCCTGGTGCAGGAAGTCGTCGAGGAACGGCAGGGCGCCGGCCAGCGTGTGCCGCTCGCCCGCGCGCGCCGAGGCGAACGCGCCCGACAGCCACGACGGCGGCGGCGTGAGCAGGTAGAACGTGTGATTCGGCTGCCGTTCGATCGCGACGAGATTCAGCGCGCGGAACAGCTCGGCCAGCACGGCATCCGTCATGTCGTCCTCGTCAGGCCTGCGGGGCGTCCGCGAGCATCGCGCGCGTCAGCACCTGGAACGCGTCCTCGACGCCGAGCCCCGTCTTCGCGCTGCCCTTGAGCACGCGCCATCCGCGCTCGGCCAGCTTGAACGCCGCGACGTCGTCGATCTCCCAGTCCGACTCGAGATCGGCCTTGTTGATGACGACGACGAAGGGCACGTCGCCGGCGGCTTGCACGGCGAGATCGTGAAGGCGCAGCGCGGTGTCGAGCGTGGCGCGGCGCGTGCCGTCGATCACGAGCAGATAGCCCGACATGCCGCGAAGCTGCGAGTGCTGCACCGTCTGAAACTCGTCCTGCCCGTAGATGTCCCAGATCATCAGCGTGACGTCGCGGCCGTCGACGGAGACGGGCTTCTTGTCGACCTTCACGCCGACGGTGGACAGATATTTTTCCGAGAAGATGCTGCTGACGAAGCGCGCGACGAGGCTGGTCTTGCCGACGGCGAATCCGCCCAGCATGCAGACTTTCTTCTGAATCATCGGTCGGTCCTCGCCGCCGCTTCGACCGGCGCGACGTGGATCGTCACGCGCCGGTTCTGCTGATTGCTCGTCTCGTTCTGGCCCGCCTCGATCGGCTCGGCGCTGCCCACGCCGCGCGTCGTCACGTCGAGCGCCGGCCCGGCCGCCGCACGAATCGCGGCGGCGATCGACTCCGCGCGCGCCGCGCTCAGCGGCACGTTCGCTTCGTCCGGCCCCTCGGCGTCCGTATGGCCGACGACGTCGACGCGGACGCGAACGCCGGCGTCCGCCGCGAGCGCGCTCAACTCTTGCACATCCGAGACGAGCGACGCGAGTCCCCCGGCGTCCGCCGCGGTGAGGTCGGCGTGGCCTTTGACGAAGCGCAGCGGCCGTCCCTCGACGGCCGCGATCGTGCGCCGAATCGACGGCTGCAGGCTCGCCGCGAGGTCGAAGCGCGCGACGCCGGGCACGAACGCGGCCTGCCGTGCGGCCTCGCGCACCCACGCCGCGGGCGGATCGCCCGTCGCCGCGAGCACGCCGTCCGTCAGCGTCAGCGTCGTGCCGGCCGGCGGACGCAGCGTCGTCGTCACGCGCGCGAGCACGAGCGCCGGATCGAGCGCGTAGTACGGCGACCAGTGTCCGGCAACCTCGTCGGGTGACAGGCCGGCTTCGGGGAGCAGTGACTGCGGATCGCGCGCGAGCGGATCGCGCAGTCCGTAGACGGCGCGTCGTCCGCCGTCGCGTCCCGTGCCGACGACCACGAGACCAGGCTGCGCGCGGACGAGGTCGAGATAGTGCGTCCAGCGGCGGTGGCTGCGATAGAGCAGTCCGCCGAGGACGAGCAGTGCGATCACGACCGCGCTTGCCAGGAGCCACGCGCCGCGCGTGCGCGGCCGCTGTTCTTCGGCGCGATAGCGCGCTTCGAGGGCGCCCTCGAGCGTCGCGCGCGCATCGGCGAATGCGCTCGTGTCGCCGTTGAAGGACTCGAGCGCCTCGCCGAACTGGAGATGGATCGTCTCGACGAGATCCTGCAGCGTCGCGCGGAATTCGCGCGGTGCCGTGCCGCGGATCGCCGCGGCGACGATGGCGTATGGCCCGGCTTCGATCCAGACGGAGAGATCGCCGACTTTGACGGCCTCGAGCCCGTCGCCGTCGGCGACGCGGAACGAGTCCTGGACGAAGTCCTTGATCGCCGTCAGCATGCCGGACACCATGTCGGCGTCCTGCACGTCGACCGCGTCGGCGTGCACGTGCTGCAGCAGCAGGCCGCTCTTGCGATCGATCAGGAAGATCTGCTCGACGCGATAGACGAGCGTCTTGAGCAGC
>CAZNMF010000358.1:0-15542 GCA_964573795.1 uncultured Solibacteraceae bacterium | reverse complement strand
TCAACAGGGGCCGGCTGGAGCTGGCCCGTCAGATCACGCGTCTGCAGCAGACGCGGCCGGCGCCGAAGCCGCCGCTCATGCCCGGAGGACCCGAATGAAAGTGACGACGTCTCACAGCGACGGCGTGGCCGTGCTCGAAGTCGGCGAGGCCAGGCTGACCTATCCCATCCTGTCGGACTTCGCGACGGCCGCGGCCGGCCTGATCGCCAGCGGCGAGAAGCGCATCGTCGTCGATCTGAGCGCCGTGGGATACGTCGACAGCGCGACGATCGGTCTGCTGATGGATCTCTATCGTCAGGCGTCCGGCGCCGGCGGCGTGCTGAAGCTGGCCGGCGTGCAGAAGCGCGTCGAGACGATGCTCACCATGACCGGCGCGCACAACTTCCTGCAGGTCTACGCCGACCGCGCGTCGGCGCTGGCGAGCTTTGGAGCCTAATGCCATGCGGACGATTACCACGTCGTCGGGAACCGTCATCGAGCTCGACGGTGACGTGCTGGCCGTGATCGAAACGATCTCGCTCGACCTGGCGAGGCGAAGCGGGCTCGACTACGCCTTCGAGGACGTCGATCGCGAGGTCCGCCACATCGTCGCGCAACTGACGGAGGACGAGCTGCGGGGCTATCTGAAGGAGAGCCTGTTCATGAGCTTCAACCGGTACGAGAACGACCGGATGGTCGCGCTCGTCCGGAAGGCGATCAGGACGCAGGACGCAGGGTCTTAGAGAGACGCAGGGTCTTAGAGATCTGAAAGACGCTCGTCAACTTCGAACTTCGAAGTTCGAACTTCGAAATTGCGGTGCTCAGTTGGCGGGCACGCGCGCGGCGACGGGGACGGCGGAGCGATCGGCGAGCGTGCCGTCGGCGAACTCCCACGCGTCACGCTGACGCAGCAGCTCGGCGGCGAGCGCGGTGTGCAGCGCGTGACCGCCGCGGTGCACGACGAGATGGCCCTGAATCGGGTATCCCACCAGCGCGAGATCGCCGATCACATCCAGAATCTTGTGGCGCACGAACTCGTCCTCGAACCGGAGCGGGTTCAGGACGCCCGTCTCGCCCAGCACGATCGCGTTCTCGAGCGAGCCGCCGAGCGCGAGCCCGCGCTGGCGCAGCATCTCGACTTCCTTCAGGAACCCGAACGTGCGCGCGGGCGCGATCTCGTCCATGAACACCTGTTCGTCGAGATCGAGCGTCTTCTGCTGATGCCGCAGCAGCGGGTGATCGAAGCTGATCGTGTAGCTGATCTTGAAGCGATCCGCGGGAAAGAGCGCGATGCGCTTGTCGCCGTCCTGCACCTGAATCGTCTTGAGCACGCGAATCGTACGGCGCGGCGCGGTGAGCTCCTTGATGCCGGCGTCCTGGATCAGATAGACCCACGGCGCGGCGCTGCCGTCCATGATCGGCACTTCGGGATGATTGAGCTCGACCGTGACGTTGTCGACGCCAAGGCTGCGCAGCGCAGCCAGCAGGTGCTCCACGGTGTCGACCGACGCCTGGTCGGAGACCAGGCCGGTCTGGAGCTGCTGGCGGCCGCTGAGGTGCGACACGTGGGCCGGAATTTCCGATCCGGCGAGGTCGGTGCGTTGGAAGCGAATACCTGAGTCCGCCGGCGCGGGCTTCAGCGACAGCGTGACTTTGTGGCCGGAGTGGAGGCCGATTCCGGCGCAAGTGACTGAACGGCGAAGGGTGCGCTGTGCCGCCATCTACGAGTTACCCGGAGCCTCCTTGAAGCAAGCACGCTGCCAAGCCGTGCGAGCCGCCGGAGATATTCTCGTAAATCGTTCATTCGCGTCAACTTAGAAAATGCGTCCTGCCGTCGTGTCGCACGCGAAAACCACGACTTCGTGTCACTGTTACCACATTCCGTCAGGAATAACCGTGTCACATTGACCACAGGCGTCAGGAAGCCGTCTGCGAATGCACTCTTTCGAGGCCGAGAACGGGTCCGAGGAATTGCCCGGTCGGGGATGCCGACGTGCTCGCGATGGCCTCCGGCGTGCCCGCCGCGATGACGCGTCCGCCCGCCTCGCCGCCTTCCGGACCGAGATCGATGACCCAGTCGGCGGACTTGATGACGTCGAGATTGTGCTCGATGACGACAACTGTGTTGCCCTGATCGACGAGCTTGCCGAGCACGTCGAGCAGGCGCCGCACGTCTTCGAAGTGCAATCCTGTCGTGGGCTCGTCGAGGATGTACAGCGTCTTGCCCGTCGCGCGGCGCGCCAGTTCGCGTGAGAGCTTCACCCGCTGCGCCTCGCCGCCCGACAGCGTCGTCGCCGACTGGCCGAGCTTGATGTAGCCGAGCCCGACGTCGCGCAGCGTACGCAGCTTCCACGCGATCGCCGGAAAGCTCTCGAGCAGCGGCAGCGCCTGATCGACGGTGAGATCGAGGACTTCGGCGATCGACTTGCCGCGGTATTTGATCTCGAGCGTCTCGCGGTTGTAGCGGCGGCCCTTGCACTCCTCGCACGTGACGTAGACGTTCGGCAGGAAGTGCATCTCGATCGCGATCACGCCGTCGCCCTGGCACGCCTCGCAGCGGCCGCCCTTGACGTTGAACGAGAAGCGCCCGGCCTTGTAGCCGCGCGCGCGTGACTCGGGCAGCATCGCGAACAGATCGCGGATGAACGTGAACAGGCCGGTGTACGTCGCGGGGTTCGATCGCGGCGTGCGGCCGATCGGCGACTGGTCGATCTGGATCACCTTGTCGAGCTGCTCGACGCCGTCGATGCCGGCGTGCGCGCCGGGCTCGTCGATGGCGCGGTAGATCTTGCGCGCCAGCGCGCGATAGAGGATCTCGTTGACGAGCGTCGACTTGCCCGATCCGCTCACGCCCGTGACGGCGGTCAGCGTGCCGAGCGGGAACGCGACGTCGATGTGCTTCAGGTTGTTCGCCGATGCGCCGCGCACGACCACGGCCGGGCCGTCGGCCGGCCGGCGTGCGGCAGGCACGTCGATCCGTCGATCGCCGCGCAGATACTGCCCCGTGAGCGAGTCGCCGGGATTCGCGAGCAACTGCTGCGGCAATCCCTGGAACATCACGTGCCCGCCGTGCTCGCCGGCGCCGGGCCCGAGATCGACGAGGTAGTCCGCCGTGCGAATTGTCTCTTCGTCGTGCTCGACGACGAGCACGGTGTTGCCGAGATTGCGCAGTCGCCCGAGCGTGGCGAGCAGGCGCCGGTTGTCGCGCTGGTGCAGGCCGATCGACGGCTCGTCGAGCACGTACAGCACGCCGGTGAGCTGCGATCCGATCTGCGTCGCGAGCCGGATGCGCTGCCCTTCCCCGCCCGACAGCGTCGCCGCGCTGCGGCCCAGCGTGAGATAGCCGACGCCGACGTCGGTCAGGAAGCGCACGCGATCGCGCACTTCCTTCAGCACGCGTCCGGCGATCAGGTGCTCGCGCTCGGTGAGCTCGAGCGTCTCGATCACGGGCGCGAGATCCGACAGCGGCAGGCTGACGTACTCCGACAGACGCCGGCCTTTGACGCGCACGGCGCGGCTCTCCGGCCGCAGACGCGCGCCGCCGCACGCCGGGCAGGTCTGCAGCGCGCGATACGGCTCGAGCGCTTCCTGCTCGGCCCACGCGCCTTCCTCGAACCGCCGGCGCAGATTGGGAATGACGCCTTCGAAATCGGCGCCGAACGGATCGCGCGACCCGCCGTCGCCACGGCTGCGGCGCGACCCCGCTCGCGCGTTCTTCGTCGCGCCGGTCTTCCGTCCCGGCGCGCCGTACAACACGATGTCGCGCTGCTTCTTCGGCAGCGTGGCGAACGGCGCCTTCGGATCGATGCCGAACGTGCGCTCGAGGCCTGCGAGCACGTCGCCGACGAGCGCCGTGTCGCTGTTCGCCCACGGCCGAATGGCGCCGCCGGCCAGCGACAGCGACTCGTCGGGCACGATGCGCGCGGGGTCGATGTCGTACACGGCGCCCAGCCCCTGACAGGTCGCGCACGCGCCGTGCGGCGAGTTGAACGAGAAGGCGCGCGGCGCCATCTCGGGGATGCTGATGCCGCACGTCGGGCACGCCATGCGCCGCGAGAACAGCCGGTCGCCGCCGTCGAGCGTGTTGATGATGACGATGTCGTCGGCGAGCTTGAGCGCGAGCTCGAGCGAGTCGGTGAGGCGGCGCTCGATGCCGCCCTTGACGATCAGCCGATCGACGAGCACGTCGATCGAGTGGTTCTTCCGGCGCTCCAGCACGATGTCGTCGTCGAGTGCGACGAACGTGCCGTCGATCCGCGCGCGCGTGAAGCCGCGCTCGCGCAGCGCGGCCAGGTCCTTCTTGAACTCGCCCTTGCGGCCGCGCACGACCGGCGCGAGCACGTTGATGCGCTCGTCGGCCGGATAGAGCATCACCATGTCCATGATGCGCTCGAGCGACTGCGACGCGATCTCGCGATCGCAGTTCGGGCAGTGCGGCACGCCGATGTTGGCGAAGAGCAGCCGCAGGTAGTCGTAGATCTCGGTGACCGTGCCCACCGTCGATCGCGGGTTCGACGCCGTCGTCTTCTGCTCGATCGAGATGGCCGGCGACAGACCGTCGATCAGATCGACGTCCGGCTTCTCCATCTGCTCGAGGAACTGGCGCGCGTAGGCCGACAGCGACTCGACGTAGCGGCGCTGTCCTTCGGCGTAAATCGTGTCGAAGGCCAGCGACGATTTGCCCGATCCGGACAGCCCCGTGATGACGACGAGCCGATCGCGCGGCAGGTCGACGTCGATATTCCGGAGATTGTGGACGCGCGCGCCGCGAACGGCGATGCGGGAAGAAGACATGGGAGAGAAGAACAGACTATCGCGCTATCGCGCTATCTCACTATCGCACTATCTGGATCATCTCGCTATCTGCCTTCCATCGATCTATCTGCCTATCTGCCTTGCTGAGGTCCGCCCCTCGGAGCGCCGCGCCTTCAGCCCCTCGGAGCGCCGGGCCTTCAGCCCTTCGGAGCGCCGCGCCTTCAGCCCTTTGGAGCGCCGGACCTTCAGGTCCGGCGAGACGTCCGATTGAGGCGCGAGCGCCTGTAGCCGTAGCTCGCGTAGATGACGATGCCGATGACGAGCCACCAGACGAAGCGCTCCCAGGCTTCGGACGGGAGGCCGATCATGACGAACAGGCACGCCAGGGCGCCGAGCGGGGCGATGATCCAGACGAGGGGCACGCGGAACGGGCGCGGGCGGTCGGGCTCACGCAGGCGCAGGACGATCACGCCGCCGCAGACGAGCACGAACGCGAAGAGCGTCCCGATGTTGGTGAGATCGTACGTCTCGGCCGCGTCGCCAATCGCCGCGCCCAGCGCCACCACCACGCCCGTCACCGTCGTCGTCGCCGCGGGGATGTGCGTGCGCGGGCTGACCTTGGCCGCCCACTTCGGCAGGAGGCCGTCGCGCGCCATGGCGAAGAAGATGCGCGGCTGGCCGTACTGAAAGACCAGCAGCACGGCGGTCATCGAGATCGTCGCGCCGAGCGCGACGATCCAGCCGACGCGCGTGTAGCCAATCAACGACAGCGCGTGCGCGAGCGGGTCGGCAACACCGAGCTCGCTCGCGGGCACCATGCCCGTGAGCACGGCGCCGACGATCACGTAGATCAACGTGCACACCGCGAGACCGCCGAGGATGCCGATCGGCAGGTTGCGCTGCGGGTTGGTCGTCTCCTCCGCCGCGGTCGAGATCGCGTCGAAGCCGATGTAGGCGAAGAACACGATCGCCGCGCCCTGATGGATGCCGCGGAACCCGTTCGGCGCAAACGGCGTGTAGTTGGCCGCGTGCAGGTTCAGCAGGCCCACGCCGACGAACAGCAGCAGCGCCGCGAGCTTGACGGCGACGATGATGGTGTTGGCGAAGGCGCTCTCGCGCGCGCCGCGCAAGAGCACCCACGTGATGGCCGCGACGATCGCGACGGCCGGCAGATTGACGAGGATCGGGATGCCGGCCAGGCGCGGCGCCGTGTCGAGCAACGCGTGCGTGGCCGGATCGCTGCTGAGCAGGGCCGTGCGATAGCCGGTCGACAGCCAGTCCGGCAGCGCGACGCCGAAGCCGCGCAGCAGCGTCTTGACGTAGTCGCCCCACGAGATCGCGACCGCGACGTTGCCGACGGCGTACTCGAGGATGAGATCCCAGCCGATGATCCACGCGACCAGCTCCCCCAGCGTCGCGTAGGCGTAGGCGTAGGCGCTTCCGGCCTGCGGAATCATCGACGCGAGCTCCGCGTAGCAGAGCGCGGCCAGCGCGCACGCGCCGCCGAGCAGCAGGAACGACAGCACGAGCGCCGGCCCCGCGCCGTAGCGCACGACTTCGCCGGTCGGCAGCACCTGCCCGGCCGCGGCCGTGCCGATCGCGCCGAAGATGCCGGCGCCGATCACCGCGCCAATCGCGAGCATGACCAGATCGCCCGCGCCGAGCACGCGCTTGAGCGCGGCTTCGCCCGGCTCGGGCTCGGGCGCAACGAGGTCGATGGGCTTGCGTCGAAACAGGCTCACGTGTGGGCCAGGACCAGCGGGCGTTCCGGCACGTCGAGCCGCCAGGCGGCGTCGTTCGACGCGAGGACGATGCCGCCATGGGGATCGAACGCCAAGCCAACGATGGCCGGCGCGCTCAGGACGTATTCGGGCTCGGGCTTCGCCGGCGCGGGATCGAACCGATAGAGGCCGGCCGCACCGGCGAGCGCGTCGGCGACGTACAGCCGTCCCTCAGCATCGAACGCGAGCCCCTGCGGACGGCCGAATCCGTCGCACGCGACGTCGACGAGCCGATCCGGCGTGATGCGGTAGATCGGATCGTGCGACGCGAGCGTCGGCGCCGCGACGTAGAGACTGCCGTCCGGCCCGAACGCGAGATGGAACGCGGCCACGCTCGCCGGCAGCGTCGCAAAGGACTCGACGCGGCGATCCGGCGAGACGCGGAAGACCGTGCCGGATCGATCGCCGACGTACAGCGCGCCGTCGCGATCGAAGGCCAGGCCCGTCGCCACGCCGAGATCGCTCGCGAACAACTCGACCGTGTCGTCGGACGTCAGACGATAGACATGCCCTTCGAAGCGGCTGGACACGTACATCGCGCCGTCGGGCCCGAGCGCAAGCGACGTCGGGTTCGCGAGCTCGACGGCGATCGGATCGCGGACGCCGTCGGCGCGAAGCCGATAGAGCGGCACCGGCACCTTGGCCCCGCGCGATCCGCTGTGCGTGAAGTAGAGCCGGCCGAGGCCGTCGAACGCGGGATTGTCGACCTGGTGCAACCCTTCGGTCAGCGGCCGCGCGACGAGCAGGTCGCCGACGTGCCGCTCGTCGGCGCCCACGAGAATGGGCAGCGTGCCGCCGTCGAGATCGGATGGCACGATGATCTGCAGGTGGGACGTCGACGCGGACTGCACGCGCGCGGGCCGCTCGCCGACGAGCACGCGCGGCGGACCGTTCGTGCCGAGCGGCAGCGACGCGCCGGCGATGCGCACACGTCCGCCGGGCGCGACCCACGGCGGTTGCACTGTCGCGCGCGTGTCCGTCACGGCCCCCACACTTTCCTACGTGTCGTCGTCGAGCTCGACGTTCCAGTAGACGTAGTCACGCCAGCTGTCCGGCGCGTTGCGCAACCCGAAGGTGATGCGCAGCGCGGGCGCCTTGTCGGGCCGCTTCGGCGCGCGCGTGAGCCGCATGCCCGCCTGCTCCGGCGTGCGGCCGCCCTTCTTGCGGTTGCAGGTGATGCAGCACGTGACGATGTTCTCCCAGTCCTTGCGGCCGCCTTGCGCGACGGGCACGACGTGATCGAACGTCAGCTCGCTCGTGGCGAACGCGCCGCCGCAGTATTGACAACTGTGGTTGTCACGCGCGTAGATGTTGGCGCGCGAGAACGGGACGTACTCCATCGCACGGCGCACGCGGATGCGCCGCAGCAGACGGATCACGGACGGCAGCTTGATGCTGAAGGACACCGATCGGATCTCGCGGTCGTACACCGCGACAATCTCGACCTTGCCCTGCGCCCAGAGCGTGATCGCCTTCTGCCAGTGCACCACCCGCAGCGGCTCGTACGTCGCGTTGAGTAGCAGCGTCTGCTCCATGATCCCGCGTCATTTTCCCTGGTATGTTTTCATGATGTCAAGAAACGCACAGGGTAACGTGCGTATTCTCAAGAAGTTACGCCGCGCGGTCCTCTGCCTGGCGTTGACGGCAGGCGGCGCGGCCTGCGCCTCGGCTCCGACGGTCGGCGCCGTGCCGTCGCCGTTTCCCGGCGCGGTCTCGCCCAGCGAGGCTGCGGCACCGGCCGCCGGCGGGACGCGCGTGACCGCCATTCTCGACACCGCCATGGATCAGCGTGGGGTGCGCTATCGCCTCGGCGGCGCCGATCCAGGCAAAGGCTTCGACTGCAGCGGCCTGGTCTGGTTCGTCTTCGCGCAGCATCAGATCGACCTGCCCCGTACGGTCGCGGCGCAGTTTCACGAGGGACGGAAGATCGGCCGGACGTCCGTTCGTGCCGGCGATCTCGTCTTCTTCTCGACGATCGGCCCGGGCGCCACGCACGTCGGCATCGCGCTCGACGCCGATCGCTTCATCCACGCCCCCGACACCGGCGCCGTCGTCCGCATCGAGAACATCGACACGCCGTACTGGAAACGGCGATACGTCGGAGCGAAGAGGGTGTTTTGACGGGCTGCGGTCCGCGGGCTGCAGGCTACGGGCTACGGGCTACGGGCTACAGGAATCGTAGGACCGCCCTTGTGGCGGCCCGGCAACGTCACGGGGTCGCCGATCTCACTGCCCCCCATGGCCGCGATCGGTGCCACCCATCGCCGATCTCAGTCGAGCGGGCGATTGGAGTTGATTCGATTCCCCGGTCGGGGCCTACTCGACGCTGTATCCAAGCGCGTCGGCGTTCCTGCGCACGCGGTCATCCCTCGTGACGACGGTGACGAGCGACGGCGCCTCGCCGAGGAGCTCTACGGTTGCGAGATGGACGGCGTCCAATGTGCGGATCGGTTCGACCGGAAACGGACGACGGACGCGATTGAGCACCGCTCGATCGACGTCGAGAATGAAACAGCGGCGCTCGAATGTGCGGAGCGCGCGCACGGCGGCTCGCTCCTCTTCCGCCGTCAAACGGCCCATCACCCGCGCCCGAATGATGGCCCGTCCCGTTTCCGCGAATGTCAGAGCCGACGTGATCTGCCGCGTGCCGCGCGCGACTTTCTTGACGACGGCGGTATCGCCTTCGAGCAGCGCAGCGACGAGCGCGCTCGACTCGATGTACCGTGCTCTCGTCTGGACAGCGACAGTCAGGGGCGGAGAGGCAGCCGCCGGCTTCCTGGCGGAGCGGTGCGAAGGATTACGCGTCGCCACGATCCGCGTCGATGAGCTCCGCGGCCGTGCCGCGCGGCAGGCGGATGTCCGGCCAGTCTGCGAACGGATCGCCACCTTCCAGCGGCGGATGGAGAGTGCCGGCGGCGATGAGCTCGTCCCATCGACTGCTGGACGGCTTACCCGTTGCCGTTCCCGGCGGCACGAGCTCCGCGACGACGCGCCCATGGGCGGTGACGGCAATCCGCCGTCCTGCCTCGGCCCTCCGAATATACCGGCTCAGGTTGTTCTTCAGCTCGCGAACGCCGATCTCCATGTCGCGAGTATAGCCACATGTGGCCACATCGGCAACGTGAGAGCGGCATCGACGAGCCAAGCCTTCAGTTCGTCTGCGGATACGGCGTCGGCAGTGTGACGGGCTCTCCTGGCAGATCGAGATCGTCGTCCGGCCGCACCGGGAACGGCTCGGGAGCGGTCGCGGGCGGCGGGGTCGCGCTGCCCATGCGGCGCAGGATGATCTGCTGGCGCCGCAACAGACGCGCGTTCGGTTTGCGCGGCGAGTACACGCGCGGGTTGATGATCGCGCCGGCGAGCAGTGCCGCCTGCTCCGACGTCAGGTCCGACGCGGAGCGGCCGAAGTAGGCGTGCGCGGCCGCATCGGCGCCCCAGATCTCGTCGCCCCACTCGATCACGTTGAGATAGAGCTCGAAGATCCGCGCCTTCGACAGCTCGGCCTCCAGGCGCCGCGCGATCATCAGCTCGACGACCTTCCGGTACGGATTGCGCGACGGCGACAAGTACAAGTTCTTCGCGAGCTGCTGCGTGATCGTCGACCCGCCGCGCATCACGCCGCCCTTCGTCCACTTCGTCTCGATCGACGCGCGCACTTCGTCGACGTCGACGCCTTCGTGCTCCCAGAATGCGGCGTCCTCGGCGACGAGCACCGCGCGCTTGAGCAGCGGCGAGATCCGCGCGTACGGCATCCAGCGTTGACTGCGATGCACCGGCTTGCCGGCCGCAGCCGCTTCCGCGGCGCGAAGCTGCATGAACGCCGTGTCGGTGGGATGCTCGGTCGCGAGCGGGCGCACGTCAGGCAGCGTCAACCAGGAGTAGCCGAGACAGGCGACGCCAATCGCGCCCGCGGCGGCCACGCCGCGGAGCACACGTCCGATCCATCTCGAAGCCAGCCGCGCCACGGGCGGTTACCCGCCGACCACGATGCGGATGCGATCGCCGGCACGCGGCGGCGTCGACGGGGCGCTGCCGTTCATGATCGCGAGCGTGGACGCCTTGACGATGCCGCCGGTGGCGCGCGCGAGAGAGTCCCAGGTGTCGCCGTTCCGCACGACGCGAAAGTCGACGCGATTGGGATGGATGGCCTCGGCCTCGGCGCGGCTCAACGATCGGAACGTACGGATCGCCGACGCGAAGGCCGACGACTGCGCGTCGAACTGCGCGGCCGGGGCGAGCCCCGCGACGACGTAGATCTGATCGCCGGCGCGAACGTGCGCCGCGCGCAACCGCAGCCGCACGCCCTGAGACACGCCTTCGTACGTGCCGACGTATGCGTCCAACCCGTTGATCGTCGTCGCATCGCCCGAGAGCTGCTGCCAGCCGGCACGCGTCAACTGACTCGGCCCGAGCTGCTGCACCGAGCCCGTGCCCTGGACCGGCTGCAGCACCATCGCGACGTTGCTCGACGCGTTCTGCTGTGCCGTGACCTGCGTCTCGTCGTTCGAGATCTCCCAGCCTTCCGGAAACGTAACCGCGAATCGCAGCACGGGGTGCACGAACTCGTTGCCACGCACGATGCCCTTTTCGGGACTGTCGCCGAACACGAGGCCGTCGAGGTGCCGCTCGAACTCCGACGCGTTGGTGGCGCTGGCGCCGGCCGGCGCGGCCGCGACGGCTTCCTGGACGCGCGTCACGCGGTCCTCGGCGGGCGGATGCGTCAGCGCCCAGTTCGGGACGCCGCGGCTCGATCCCGTCGCTTCGTCGAGGCGCGCGAGCGTGTTCAGCATCGCGGGCACGCCGTGCGGATCCCATCCGGCCCTGGCCGCGTAGCCCACGCCCAATTGATCGGCCTGCAGCTCGTCCTCGCGCCCGTACTTCAAGAACAGCATCTGCAGGCCCGCGCCCGCGATCCCCTGCAGCGGCTGCGTGCTCGGCGCGAAGATGCCCGCCACGGCCAGGCCGAGCCCGGCGCCAACCTGCTTCGAGTACTGCTGCGCGGAGTGACGGGCGTCGACGTGGCCGACTTCATGGCCGAGCACGCCGGCCAGCTCGGCCTCGTTCTGAAGGAACGGCAGAATGCCGCGCGTGATGTAGATGAAGCCGCCAGGCAGCGCGAACGCGTTGACCGCCGCCTCGTCGACGACGGTGAACGTCCACGGCAGATCCGGACGATGCGCCTGCGGCACGAGCCTGGCGCCGATGCCCGCGATGTAGCGCTGCAGGGCCTCGTCCTTGTAGACGCCCATCTCCTGCCGGATCTGGCCATCGGACTCGCGCCCGAGCTGCACCTCCTGCTGCTCGGACATGAGGATGATTTGCCGTTGTCCGGTCGCCGGATTCGTCGCGCATCCCCACGCGACGGCCGCCACCACGACGAGCAGACGCAGCGCTTTCATCGACGAGCTCCTACCGTTTGATCGCCTGGCCAAGCGCATCGGCCAGCGTCGCGACGTTCTCCATCGTCGCACCGGATCCCATCAGTCCGATCCGGAAGATCTTGCCGGCCAGCGGACCGAGCCCGGCGCCGATCTCGATCTGGTGCTGCTGCAGCAGCGTGCGGCGCACGGCGGCATCGTCGACGCCATCCGGCACGCGCACGGTGTTCAGGCTCCACAGCCGATCGTCGCGCGGCGGCAGCAGCGACAGCCCCAGCCGGTCGAGCGCGGCCTTGAACGCCTCGTGCACCGAGGCGTGACGCTGCCATCGCGCTTCGAGCCCTTCATCTTCGACCTCTGCCAGCGCCTCGTCGAGCGCGTACACCAGCGGCGCCGAGATCGTGTGGTGATACTTCCGTCCGACCCAGAAGTCGAGCAATAGCCCGATGTCCAAGTAGAAGCTGTGACAGGGCACCTTGCGTGCCAACGCGCGCGCCGAGAACACCACGGGCGCCAGGCCCGACGGCGCGCCGAGCCCTTTCTGCGAGCACGAATAGCAGGCATCGATCTGCCACTTTTCGATCTCGAGCGGCACCGCGCCCAGCGACGTGACCGCGTCGACGACGACCAGCGCGTCCTGCTGCCGTGCGAGCGCGGCGATTTCCGCGAGCGGATTGCGCACGCCGGTCGACGTCTCGCCGTGCACGACCGCGACGATGTCGTACGGCGCGGCGGTAAGGGCGGCCTCGACGCGCGCGAGATCGATCGCGCGTCCCCACTCGCTCTCGACGCGCACGACCGTCGCCCCGTACCGCGTGAAAAGCCCTGCGAGTCGTTCGCCGAAATAGCCGTTCACGATCGCAAGCACGCGCGTCCCGCTCGTCGTCAGGTTGGCGACGACCGTCTCCATACCGGCCGAGCCGGTGCCGGACACGGCGAGGGTCTCGCTGTCGGCCGGCGCTCTGAAGACGCGCTTCAGACGCGCGCGGATGTCGTCGAGGACGACGAGCAGATCGGGATCGAGATGCGACCGCTGCGGCGCGCCGAGCGCAGCCATCACGCGCGGCGAGACCGGAGACGGACCTGGACCGAGGAGCAACCGAGTCGTGGTGGGAAGAATCATGCGCGTGATTGTGCCCCGATTCGCGGCGTCCAGGTCAATTCGGCTGGGTGGCGTGCCCGCGTCTTCCCGCAAATTCTGCCTGCCGAGACACTTCTGAAATCCGCTTTCAATTTTGGGCGTTTTCGTGTACTAATGGCCGCCCGGTTTGTCGGCGTTTGGGCACAACGTGTCTCAAAAATGCCACTAACCGCACCGATCTGACGGTTCTGTAATCGCGCACTCGCTTTCGTTCGCGCGTGACCGTTCGTAAGTCCGTGAAATAGCGGTGGTTGCAGGGAAATACCAGGAAGTCTTTCGGCGGCTGTTGGTACGGGACATGCCTTACAGATTTGCTCGCCGATGACGTTTTCGCGGTCGGCCCAAGGGACGCTCACATGATGTGGTCAACGGACAGACTTTCGGCTCGACGGATTGCAGGCATCGCGGTTATCGGCCTGGCCGCGACGCTTCTGTTGGGGGTCACCCCGGCGGCAGCGCAGCATCGCGCCCGGCTGTCGCGCAGTCTCGCCGATCAGATAGCGACCGGCGGCAACGTGCGTGTCGTCGTTCAGGCGCCGCAGGCGGAAGTCGATCGACTGGCGAAGACCTATGGCGTGCGCGTCACGCGTCGTCTCGGTCTTGGCGCCGTCCTCGTTGGAAATTCCTCGCAAGTGAGCCGGCTCGCCAGCGACTCGAACGTGGGCGCGCTCAGCGCCGACGACGTGGTCGTGTCGACGATGGCCGTGACGACGCAGTCGACGGGCGCCAGCCTGTTGTGGAAGGGCGCGAACAGCAACTTCGGCGGGTTGACGGGCGAAGGCGTGGGCGTGGCCGTGCTCGACTCGGGCGTTGCGCCGCATCCGGACATCATCAATCGCTTGGCGCTGACGCTCGACTTCACGAGCGACGAAGGCGTCACCAATGACGGCTACGGTCACGGCACGCACGTGGCGGGCATCATCGCGGGCAGCGGCGCTGGCAGCCGTTCCGACGCGGGCTCGAGCTACGTGGGCATGGCGCCGGGCGCGACGATCGTCAGCCTGCGCGTGCTGGGCGACGACGGCACGGGCTACGTGTCGGACGTCATCGAGGGCATCGACTGGGCGATCGCGAACAAGGATCGCTACAAGCTGCGCGTGCTCAACGTCTCGCTCGGCCATGCGGCGACGAGCGCCTACGCCGACGATCCGCTGGCGCAGGCCGTGGAGCGTGCGGTGGCCGCGGGTCTGGTCGTCGTCTCCTCCGCCGGCAATCTGGGCAAGACCGAAGACGGCACGCCGGTGATTGGCGCGGTCGTGTCGCCGGGCTACACGCCTGGCGCGCTGACGGTCGGCGCGTTGAACACGCACGGCACGGTCGCGCGGTCCGACGACGGCGTGGCGACCTACAGCTCGCGTGGTCCGGTGGGCGATCCGGATGACTCGGCGACGTGGGAAATCAAGCCCGACATCGTCGCGCCGGGCAACGCGATCGTGTCGGCTGGCGCGCCGGGCAGCTATCTCTGGAACACGTTCCCCGAGCGTCGCGTGGAAGGCAGCAACGGCGGGACGTACTTGACGCTGTCCGGATCGAGCATGGCGACCGCCGTGGTCTCCGGCGCGGTCGCGCAGTTGCTGCAGCTCGAGCCGAAGCTGACGCCGGCCGAAGTGAAATTCGCCCTTCAGTTCACCGCCCAGCGCCTCGACGGCTTCGGCATCGTCGAGCAGGGCGCGGGCAGCTTGAATGTGCCGTTGGCGGCGGCGTTGGTCGCCAGCCGCGGCGAGCGGTTCGCTCCCGAGTCCGTCGAAATTGGCGGCGAAATGGTCGAGGCCGGGAAGATTGCGTTCTCGAGCACGCCGACTTGGACGGCCTCGAATCCCAAGGGCAACGGTGATGCGGTCGTCTGGGGCAACACGATTATTTGGGGCAACCGGATTCCAGTAGGCAATTCGACCATCTGGGGCACGACCATCATCTGGGGTAACCGCGGCAACGGCGGCGTCGGCGGTGACACGATCATTTGGGGCAACCGCGGCAATGGCGGCGGAGTCGGCGGGAACACCATCATCTGGGGCAATCGCGGTGCCGGGGCCTGGGCGGATTCGCTCGTCTGGGGCTCAACGATCATCTGGGGTAACCGTGCCGGTGCCAGCACAATCATCTGGGGCAACCGCGGCGGTGGCGACGTCGAAGGCACCACGATCATCTGGGGCAATCGCGGCAACGGCGGCGTGAGCGGGGACACGATCATCTGGGGTAACCGCGGCAACGGCGGCGTCGGTGGCGACACGATCATCTGGGGTAACCGCGGCAACGGCGGCGTCGGCGGCGACACGATCATCTGGGGTAACCGCGGCAACGGCGGCGTCGGCGGCAACACGATCATCTGGGGTAACCGCGGCAACGGCGGCGTCGGCGGCAACACGATCATCTGGGGCAACCGCGGCAATGGCGGTGTCGGCGGGGACACGATCATCTGGGGCAACCGTGGCAACGGGGGCGTCGGCGGGGACACGATCATCTGGGGCAACCGTGGCAACGGTGGCGTCGGCGGGGACACGATCATCT
>CAZNMF010000357.1:0-3489 GCA_964573795.1 uncultured Solibacteraceae bacterium | reverse complement strand
GCGCGAGATCTGGTCGTACGGATCGGGCTACGGCGGCAACGCGCTGCTCGGCAAGAAGTGCTTCGGCCTGCGCATCGCGTCGAACATCGCGCGCGACGAAGGCTGGATGGCGGAGCACATGCTGATCCTCGGCGTCGAGGACCCGCACGGCGAGAAGACGTACATCGCGGCCGCGTTTCCGAGCGCGTGCGGCAAGACGAACCTCGCGATGCTGATTCCGCCGGACGGCATGAACGATTGGAAGGTCACGACCGTCGGCGACGATCTCGCGTGGATCAAGCCGGACGCCAACGGCCGGTTGCGCGCGATCAATCCGGAAGCGGGGTTCTTCGGCGTCGCGCCGGGGACGTCGACGCGCACGAATCCCAACGCGATGGCGACGATCGCGCGCCACACGATCTTCACGAACGTCGCGCTGACGCCCGAGGGCGGCGTGTGGTGGGAAGGCATGACCCCGGAGCCGCCGGCCGAATGTCTCGACTGGCAGGGCCGTCGTTGGACGCCGCAGATCGCGGCTGAGACCGGCGCAACCGCGGCGCATCCGAACGCGCGCTTCACCGCGCCCGCGTCGCAGTGCCCGATCATCGATCCCGACTGGGAGTCGCCGGCCGGCGTGCCGATCGGCGCGTTCGTCTTCGGCGGCCGGCGCGCGACCACGATGCCGCTGGTGTTCCAGGCGTTCAACTGGACCGCGGGCGTGTACGTCGGCGCGACGATGGGGTCGGAGACGACGGCCGCGGCGGTGGGCGCGGTGGGGAAGGTGCGCCGCGATCCCATGGCGATGCTGCCGTTCTGCGGCTATCACATGGGCGACTACTTCCGGCACTGGATCAAGATGCAGCGCGCGCTGACCGAGACGCCGAAGATCTTCCACGTGAACTGGTTTCGCAAGGATGCCGACGGCAAATTCCTCTGGCCCGGCTTCCGCGAGAACATGCGCGTGCTGAAGTGGATCGTGGATCGCGTGCACGGCCGCGTGCCGACGCGCGAGTCGCCGATCGGCTGGCTGCCGCGCTACGAGGACATCGACTGGACGGGCCTCGACTTCCCGCGCGGTCGCTTCGACGCGCTCGAAGATGTGAATCCCGCGATGTGGCGCCGGGAAGTGATCGAGCACGAAGAGCTGTTCATCGATCTACACGACCACCTGCCGCCGGAGATGGTCTACGAGCGGGAGCTGTTGATCTGTCGGTTGTGAGGCTTCCAGGAATACACATGGAGGCATGGAGGACGTGGAGCAGGCGACCTGGCGAGCCCGGCTCCGCCGGGTTGCGGATGGAGGCGCGGGTGACGCCAAAGAACGCGCGCCGCAACAACCCATGCGCGCTCATTGACGTGACACGCGCCTCCATCCGGCGCCGCTGAAAGCGGCGCGCCAGGTCGCGGCGTCGGTCGTCTCCTCCATGCCCTCCATGTCTCCATGTATTCCAAATTGGCGATCAGTGCGTGGTACCTGGCAAGAGCAGGCTCCTGACGCCGTCCATGAGGCGAGGCGCATTGAAATTGATCAAGAGGCCGCGTGAGGCCGGAAGCAGTTTCAGATAGGTCAGCAACTGTGCCTGGTGAATCGGCAGCAGCACGTCCACGGCCTTGATCTCCAGGACGAGACTGCGCTCGACGACGAAGTCCAGCCGGTATCCGCAGTCGATCGACACGCCCTTATAGAGCACGGGAAGCGGCACCTGTATGTCGAATGCGATGTGCCGAGATCTGAGCTCGTACGCCAGACATCGCTGATACGCCGACTCGAGCAGACCAGGCCCGAGCGCACGATGTACTTCGATCGCACCACCCAGTACTCGTTGAACGAGGGGATCCGGTTCGTACGGCACATCGGGCACCGTGCAGGTTGTGTGCCTGCTGACGGTAGTCTCGTGGATACGATTTGTGCGGCGAAAGCCGGCTAGGACGCGGAGTCAGGCAAGAGCGTCGTTGAGATCGACGCGCCGCTTCGAGAATGGGCTACCCAGCGGTCTGCATCCGATGGGTCTCAGCGACCCGAGAAGGGGATTCACATGGAGGCGTGGAGGACATGGAGGCTGCGACCTGGCGAGCCCGGCTCCGCCGGGCTGCGGATAGCGGAACGTGTCTCACCAATGAACGCGCAGGCTGTCATGTCAACGCGCGCTCATTGGTGAGACACGCTCCGCTATCCGGCGCCGCTGAAAGCGGCGCGCCAGGTCGCTATCGTCTACTCTCCACGTTTCTCCATGGCTCCATGTGAATCACGAAGGCCACGCTACGCGATCGTCTGCAGGTCTTTCTCCAACCGTCCCACGATCTCCCACACGGCCTGCGCCTGCGCGTCGGTGAGCTCGACGCCGAGGCTGGCGATGAGCGATCCCTGATATGCGTTGCGGGCGCCGACGATCGCGGCGGTGTAGCCGGGCGTGCGGAGCAGCACGCCGATGCAGAGCTGCGGCACGCTGAGGCCGTTGGCGACGGCGAGCGCGCGCAGCTCGTCGATCGCGTCGAGATGCCGCTGAAAGCGCGCGCCCGAATAATCCTTGTGCGCGCCGCGCGCATCGTCCGGTCCGAACGTCTTGTCGCGCTTCCAGGTGCCGAAGAGCAGACCGCGGAAGAGCGGCGAGTAGCCGATCGCGCCGACGTGGTGCGACGCGCACCAGGGCAGCACGTCCTTGGCGGCCGCGGGGCGCAGGATGCTGAACGGCGGCTGCAGCGAGTGCAGCGGCACGCCGGTCGCGATCCACTCGTCGAGCTGCGCGACGGAGAAGTTGGACACGCCGATCGCGCGAATCTTGCCAGCCTTCAGCAGCGACGCGCACGCCTCGGCGGTTTCCGCGATCGGCTCGGGCGCGGGCCAGTGCAACTGATAGAGATCGATGTGCTCGACGCCGAGGCGACGGAGGCTCGCGTCGCATTCGGCGAGCACGTTGGCGCGCGACGCCGATCGCACGATCGTGTTGCTGTCGTCGCCGAGGCCGAACTTGGTGAAGACGAGCGGCCGCTTCGACGCGGGCAGCGCCTTCACCGCGCGGCCGACGATCGTCTCGGAGTGACCGGATCCGTAGATCGGCGCGGTGTCGACCCAGTTGACGCCGTGATCGACCGCCGCATGAATCGCCGCGATGCTCGCCGCATCATCCTGCCCGCCCCACTGAAAGCCGCCGATGGCCCAGGAGCCGACGCCAATTGTTGAAATCGAAAAACCCGAAGATCCGAGCTGGCGCTGATGCATGAGTGAAATGAACGGTTCTGAGGTTCTCGGTTCTAGGTTCTGGGTTCTGGGTTCGCGTTCTGAGGTTCTCCTGCGAACGGAGAACCCAGAACGGAGAACCCAGAACCAACTCGGTTCTTATCTCTTCGTGTATGTCTTGCTGAACCCGTTGCGCGGGTTGGTCACCGTGAACGATCCGTCCGCGTGCGCTTCGACTTTGAGCCAGTACGCGGGCGTGTGCGTGGCGGCGCCACCGCCGAAGCCGCCGCGTCCGCGTCCCGCGCCCGGCGCTGGCGCGCCAGGCGCGCCCG
>CAZNMF010000356.1:0-2042 GCA_964573795.1 uncultured Solibacteraceae bacterium | reverse complement strand
GCGCACGATGGCGGTCACGTAGCCGGCGCCGATTTTCTCCCACCCGACCAGCGTGACTTTCGCGGCCTTGACCATGGCATCGGCCGCCTCGATCATCGCGACCAATCCCTTCGTCTCGACCATTCCCAGCGCCTCACCCATTACGTGCCTCCATGCGGTCCGCGGACTGCGGTCTGCCGTCTGCAGGCCAAACGCAGCCGGCACGTGCAAAGTCCAATCTTCGAACTGCGAATCAATACCGTTCCAGCGATCGTCTCGGCCCGCAGCCCGAACCTGCAGACCGCAGACAGAAGACCGCGGCCGGCTAAACCTTCAATATCTCCCTGACCGCCTCGTCGATCAGCGTCGTCAGTTGCGCGTATGTTAGCCGAATCTCGCCGCCGGTACCTACGGGCGCGGTGGGAGCGGCGGCGACCGACGTGTCCGGCACGAGGCGCTCGCCCGGCGACGAGGGCGAGACGACGACCTGGCAGCTCGCGCCGTCACCGGCCGGCGTCGTCTGTTCCGGCGCGCAGATCGGCGCGGGCGCGGCGATGCCGTAGCGGCCGCGCAGATCCTGCAGGCGCCCGACTTCCTCGCGCGAGAGCAGATTCTCGCGGCCGAGCTGCCGCGCGACGAGGCTGATGCGCGCGAAGTGCTCGATCGTCTCCATCTTGTAGTACGCGGAGAACAGGTCCTTGCCGAGCGCGAGCGCGCCGTGATTCGCGAGCAGCAGGCCGTCGTGCGCTTTGACGAACGGCCGCACCGCGTCGGCCAGCTCGGTCGTCGACGGCGTCCCGTAGTCCGCAATCGGAATGCTGCCGAGCGTGGTCACGACCTCCGCGAGCACGGCGCGATCGAGCGGGATGCCGGCGACGGCGAATCCCGTCGACAGCGGCGGATGCGCGTGCACGACGGCGCCGACGTCGGGCCGCTCGCGATAGGCGACGAGGTGCATCAGCGTCTCGGACGAGGGCTTGCGGCCGGGCGCGCCGGACACGAGCGTGCCGTCGAGATCGGTGACGACCATCATGTCCGGCGTCATGAAGCCCTTGGACACGCTGGCCGGCGTCATCAGCAAACGATCGGGCGCGATGCGCACGCTGATGTTGCCGTCGTTCGACGCGACGAAGCCGCGCCACCACAGGCGCCGGCCGACCTCGCAGATATCGCTCCGCACCTGCTCGTCAGGCGTCACGGGACTCCCTCATTTCGGATGCGCGAGCGCCCACGCGTCCCGGCACGTCGTCGAACAGAAGTGCAACGTCTCACCGCCGCGCGTGAGCGCGAGCGCGCCCGACTCCGGCACGTACGTGCCGCACTGCGGATCGCGGACGAGCGTGCCGCCGGTGCGCTCGATCGGCCGGTTCGACGCGCGCCGCGGGGCCGGCGCCGGGCCTCGCCGCGTGAAGAACGCGACGATGTAGCGCAGGATCAGCAGGATGATGAGAACGCGCAGCAGCCAGAGCAGGAAGAGCATGGCCGTCTACTTCGCATCTGCCGGCGCGCCGCCGCCGACGTCCGGATGCGAACGGATGCCGTCGAGCCCCTGCTTCGCGCGGCGGGCCTCTTCGCTGTTGGGCGCGATCGACACGACGCGCTCCCATGCGCGCTCGGCGCCGGCGAAGTCGTTCTTCCCCATCGCCAGCACGATGCCCTGATTGAGCAGCGTCTTCAAGTGATTGGGATCGAGCGCGAGCGATCGATCGAGCTGCGCGAGCGCGCGATCGGTCTGGTTCGTGTAGTAGTACGCGACGCCGAGATCGGTGCTGAGATTGACGTTCTTCGGATCGAGCGTGAACGCCGCCTCGTACCACGGGATCGCCTGATCGAAGCGATCGGCGTCGAAGTAGAGATTGCCAAGCTGCTCGCGGATCGCGGCGTTGGACGGCGCGGCATTGGCCTGCCGCTCGAGCTCGGCGGCCTTCGACGCATCGAACGGCGCGGCCGTCGACGTGGCGCCGCCGCCCTGCGCCGGCGCCGTGGCGGCCGCGGGTGCGGCGGCCGGCGGCGCGGTCGCGTGCTGCGTGCCGACGATCCATCCCACCAGCACGCCGAAAAAC
>CAZNMF010000355.1:0-19848 GCA_964573795.1 uncultured Solibacteraceae bacterium | reverse complement strand
TAGCTCACCGACGCGCCCTCGTCGGCGACGATCAGCGTGCGCTCGAACTGGCCCGTGTTCTTCGCGTTGATGCGGAAGTACGTCGACAGCTCCATCGGACAGCGGACGCCCTTCGGCACGTAGACGAACGAGCCGTCGCTGAACACCGCGGAGTTGAGCGTCGCGTAGAAGTTGTCGGTGTACGGGACGACCGATCCGAGATACGTGCGCACGAGATCCGGATGGTGCTTCACGGCCTCGGAGAACGAACAGAAGATGATCCCCAGCTCGCCCAGCTTCTCGCGGAACGTCGTCGCGACCGACACGCTGTCGAACACCGCGTCGACGGCCACGCCGGCCAGCAGTTTCTGCTCTTCGAGAGGAATGCCGAGCTTCTCGAACGTCTTGCGGACCTCGGGATCGACCTCGTCGAGGCTCTTGAGCTCCGGCTTCTTCTTCGGCGCCGAGTAGTAGCTGATGGCCTGATAGTCGATCGGATCGATCTTCAGGTTGTGCCACGTGGGCTCGTGCATCGCCTGCCACGCGCGAAACGCTTTCAGGCGGAGCTCGAGCAGCCACGCCGGCTCCCCTTTGATCTCGGACAGGCGGCGAACGACGCCCTCGTCGAGCCCCGGCGCGAAGGTATCCGTGTCGACGGACGTCTCGAAGCCGTACTTGTACTCGCGTGTCGCGAGCTGTTCGATGGTTTCGGTAGAGGTGCTCATAGACGATAAACGGTCAAATTCGAACTTCGAACTTCGAAAGCGCGCTTCACACCGAAAACGACGTGCCGCAGCCGCACGTGCTCTTCGCCTGCGGATTCTGGAACACGAAGCCGCGGCTGAGCAGGCTCGTGTCGTAGTCGAGCGTCGTGCCGTCGAGCAGCCGGTGGCTGCGCGGATCGGTCCACACGCGCGCGCCGTCGGCGCCCTCGAAAATCAGATCGCTCTCGCGCGGCGCCGGCTCCCAGGCGAACACGTACTCGAATCCCGAACAGCCGCCGGCCTTCACGCCGACGCGAAGGCCCGAGGCCTCCGTGTACTGCTGGGCGAGCAGCTTTCGGATTTGACGCGACGCGTTCTCGGTGACCGTGATCATGACCCTGCGTTCCTGCTCCGCTATTTCCTCAGCATGGCCAGCGGCACCACGTCCGGCGGCGGCGTCGGAATCGCCATGTCGGCCGCCAGCTCCGACACCGACGTCGCGGCCAGCGCCGAGACGATGCGGTCCTTGATGCGCCAGAGCGGATCGCGGATGTTGCACTTCGAGTACTGCTCGCAACTGTGATCCGCGTCCGAGCACGCCGTCACCGTCAACGGCCCGTCGACCGCCTGAATGACGTCGGCCACCGAGATCTGCCCCGCGGGCCGGCTCAGCGCGTAGCCGCCGCGGATGCCCTGCACGGACACCAGCAGGCGTCCGCGCACCAGCTTCTGCAGCACTTTCGCCAGCAGCTCCGACGGGATGTCGTACGTCTCGGCGAGCTCGCGCGACGACATCGCGCCGCGATCGTGATGCGCCGCCAGATGGCGCATCGCCAGCAACGCGTAATCCGCTTTCTTCGAGAGCCTCAGCATGGGTAATGTCGGGGCCGGAGATATCCGACCTCAGAAGTCCATTTTAGCCACAGCCGGCGGCGCGCAGCAAGGCCGATCTGGGCTAAGTTCTTGATGAGACTCGTCTTAACTAGCGCTCGATTTTTTCCGCGCCCGCGCGCCGCCACGCCTCGATGCCGCCCGCGAGATTGCGCGCGTCGATGCCCTTCGCGCGCAGCATTGCCACGGCGCGCGCGCTCCGTCCGCCCGTGCGGCAGTGCACGACGACAGGACGATCGCGCGGGAGCGCCTCGATCATCGACGCCAGCGACCCGAGCGGCATCAACGTCGCGCGCTCAATGCGCTCGACCGCGTGCTCGGACGGCTCACGCACGTCGATCAACACGTGCGGCACTTCGCGCTCGCGCCACTCGACCAGCTCCTCCGCCGTCATCGTCGTCTCCTCGTCCATCGACGTCGCGCACGATGCCTGCACCGCCTCGAGCGTCGTGATTGTTGGACGCGCTCCGCACGCGGGACACGCCGGATCGCGCGGCAACACGATGTCGCGCGCGCGCATGCGCCACGCGTCATAGGTCAACAGGCGTCCGACGAGCGGCGCCCCGACGCCGGTGATGATCTTGACCGCCTCGACGGCCTGCAGCGCGCCGATCACGCCCGGCAACACGCCGAGCACGCCCGCGTCCGCACAATTGAGGATCAATCCGTCCGGCGGCGGATCGGGATGCAGGCAGCGATAACACGGCCCGCCGGGCGCGGCGAAGACGGCAACCTGCCCGTCGAACTGCGACACGCTGCCGAAGACGTTCGGCCGCCGTTCGAGGACGCACGCGTCGTTGACCAGGTAGCGCGTCGCGAAATTGTCCGCGCCGTCCACGACGAGGTCGACACCGGCGACGAGCTGCCGCGCGTTGGTCTCGTCCAGACGACACACGATCGGCTCGACGCGCAGATCCGGATGTCGCACGCGCAGACGCGCCGCCGCAGCCTCCGCTTTCGGCTGCCCGACGTCAGCCGTGTCGAAAATCACCTGCCGCTGCAGGTTGCTCTCGTCGACGCGATCGTCGTCGACGAGCACGATCGCGCCAACGCCCGCCGCGGCCAGATACAGCGCCGCTGGCGAGCCGAGCCCGCCGACACCAACGAGCAGCACGCGCGCAGACTGCAGGCGCTGCCGCGCGGCGGCGTCGAGAGTCGTCGGCGACGGGTGCATCGGCGGATGGTGCGAGGCCACTGACTCAATCATGCCCTCTTTCGGCGCTGCGCCACGGGCGTGAGGGGGCCGGCGCGCGTCAGACCGGCGGCCATCGCGCGACGTGAAAGTCCCGCCACGATCGATGGAGTGCGACGATAATCGATGCACGCGGCACGCACGCCAGCGGGTCTGACCCGACGTGTCACGGCTCGCGTAGACACTGCACGTGATGACTTCCGGATTGCCCATCGCACTCGTGGGCGCCGCATTCGGCGCCGCAGCCGTGGCGATCGCCTGGCTCTGGTGGAGCCGCCGGACGGTGGCCGACCTCGCGCGGCTGCAGGCCGAGCGCGACGCCGCGCTCCAGGCCGTCAGCGATCAGCGTGCGCTGCTCGGTCAGACGCAGGCCGACATCCGCGAGACGTTCGCGGCGCTCTCGCGCGAGGCGCTGAAGGACAACCGGACCGAGATCGTGCAGAGCGCCGAAGCGCTGCTGGCGCCCGTTCGCGACACGCTGGGCCGCGTGCAGACGCAGCTCGCCGACGTGGACAAGGCGCGCGAAGGCACGTTCCAGGCCGTCTCCGCGCAGTTGCGATCGCTGTCGCTCGCGCAGGACCGGCTGCGGACGGCGACCGAAGGCCTGTCGCAATCGCTCCGCTCGCCCAACGTGCGCGGCAAATGGGGCGAGGTGCAATTGCGTCGCATTCTCGAGCTCGCCGGCATGGTCGCGCAGTGCGATTTCGTCGAGAAGCCGACGAGCACGACCGCCGACGGCGCGCGGCAGACGCCCGATCTCATCGTCCGCCTCCCCGGGGATTCGTGCATCATCGTGGACTCGAAGGTCCCGATCGACGCGTATCTGTCGGCGACCAGTGCAGCCACCGAAGAGGCGCGGCAGGAGCTGCTCGGCCGCCACGCGCGGCAGGTGCGCGATCACGTGCGCGCGCTGGGCGCAAAGGAGTACTGGCGCCAGTTCGATCCCGCGCCGGAGTTCGTCGTCATGTTCCTGCCGCTGGAGCCGCTGCTGACGACGGCGTTCGAGCAGGACGGCGCGCTGTTCGATCAGGCCGCGAGCCTGCGCGTGATTCTGGCCACGCCGATGTCGCTGCTCGCGCTCCTGCGGACCGTGGCGTACGGCTGGCAGCAGCAGTCGCTGGCGCGCAACGCCGAAGAGATTCACGCGCTCGGACGCGAGCTCTACGAGCGGCTCGCGACGATGACCGAGCACCTCGAGGTCATGGGACAGAGCCTCAAGCGCGCCGCCGCAGGCTACGACGGCTTCGTCGGCTCGCTGGAGCGGAAGGTCCTGTCGAGCGCGAGACGCTTCAAGGAGCTCGGCGTCAGCACGCCCAAGGTGATCGAGACGCCGGACCAGTTGAACCTGTCGCTGCGCAGCGTCCGCCGGGACGACACGCTTCCCGCGCCGGCCGGCGACGACGAGGACGAAGCCGTCAGCGCAACGCGACCGTCACGGTGACTTCGACGCGCACCTCGATGTCGCCGGGCGTGATCGGCGTCTGTACGGCGTCCGCCGCTGCGGTCATGCGCATCAGCGGCTGCGGCGACGGCGCGCGGCTCGCGCCAGGCTCTTCGATCCGCACGATCTCGCCGAGCGATCGCTTCGCGCCGTTCGCCATCGCCTGCGCGCGCGTCATCGCGGCCTCGACCGCCAGTCGCAGCGCCTCCGTTTCAGCCGCCGGCTGATCCTTCAGCGCGAAGCGCGGACCCGAAATCGTCAGCGCCGCGGTCTTCGTCGCATTGGCCGCGTCGATGACTTCGCCGAGACGGTCGAGGTTGTCGACCCGCACGTCGATCTGATTGCGCACGAGATAGCCCTTCACCGTGCCGCGGCCGTTGTTCCAGTCCATCTCCGGCGTCAGGTAGTAGCTGGTCGTGCGAATGGCGTCGGCCGGCACGCCCGCCCGGCGCAGCGCGGCCTGGACGGCCGTCATGCCTTCCGCGCTCTTGCGGCGCGCGTCTTCGGCCTTGACCTCGCGGGTCTCGGTCGCCACGGTCAGCCACGCCTGATCCGGCGCGCGCTTGACGGTCGCTTCGCCTTGCGCGACGACGACAGCCTGCGACGACGATTGGGCGAGCGCGGGAGCGACACCGCACGCGAGCGCGGCCACGGCCGTGAGCGGCAGGATGAGTCGGGACATGGCAATCCTCCAGGGGAGCACGATCAGCATAGCCGCAGAATGCGACGGGCGATCGCTTGGCGATTCTGGAGACAGAAGTGAGACAGAAGATTGGCGAGCTCGGGCCCAGGCAATTGGCCCGCACGATGACCGATCCCGGAGAGCGGCGCATTGGGGCCGGCGTCGCGCCCTCTTGGATCGGATCGGCCGAGGCGCAACCGCCTCCGGGCCCGGCTCAGCAACTACAGACGCAGGGAACGCGCGGCTGGTTTGCGATCGGGTTCTGGGGTTCCGAGGTTCCGGGGTTCCGAGGTTCAGGTTCTGAGGTTCCTCGGTTCTGAGGTTCTCGGTTCTCGGTTCTCGGTTCCCCTGAACGCGTTCACGGTTTGACGACGAGCTTCGGAACTTCGGCGACGAGAAAGGCGGAGAGATCGTCTTCCGTCAATGCCGAGACGGACTTATGCGCGGCGACCGGGCGCTCCTCGAGGATGAGGCCACGGCGGCCGCGCGTGATGCTGACGCGGCCGACGACCTCTGGCTCGGCACCGCTCGTGTCGAGCACCACCTCGAGATACGTCTCGGGATACTTCTCGGCCGCAAGCCGCGCGCTGGACGCCGGCGTGTGGACGACGAATCCGTGACCGGCCGCGTTGAGCACGATCGCGGCCTGACGCAGCAGCGGCACCGCAATCGTCTCGAGAAACTGCTGATAGGCCTTCGTCGCTTCGTCCACGACCGTGCGGCGGCCGGCCGCCTCTTTCCGCGCGTCGTCGATTGCCCGCAGGATCCGCTTCCGCAACTCCGAGACGTCCATCGTCGATAGCCTCGCGGCCATTGTATGAAATGCGGGGGCACGGCCGGCCATAATGGCGCCATGCTGCCGTCGCAGACCGTCGAGAACTACCTGAAGACGATCTACCTCGCCCAGATCGCGTCGCCGGATCAGAGCGCGCTCGTGCCGATGGGTCAGCTCGCCTCGACGCTGGGCGTCGTGCCTGGAACGGCGACGACGATGATGAAGACGCTGGCGGAGTCGGGTCTGGTGCACTACGAGCCGTACATGGGCGTGCGGCTGACGCCAGCGGGCACGAGGCTGGCCGGCCTCGTATTGCGCCGGCACCGGTTGATCGAGCTGTTCCTGGTCAAGGTGCTCAACATGAGCTGGACCGACGTGCACGACGAGGCCGAGCGGCTCGAGCACGCGGTATCGGAGCGGCTGATCGATCGCATCGACGAGATGCTGGGCCGGCCGGCAGTCGATCCGCACGGCGATCCGATCCCGACGGCGGAAGGCACGATCGCGCAGCCGGACCACATCGACCTGGCGTCGGCGCCGATCGGCGTCTCCGTCACGATCGAGCGCGTCGTCGATCAGGATCCCGATTTTCTCCGTTTCATCGAGGACCGCGATCTGATGCCCGGACGTCACGTGCGGGTCGCCCAGCGCGATCTCGCCGCGGACGCACTTCAGGTCATTCCCGCTTCGGGCGAGCCGATTGCGATCGGCATGCGCGCGGCCGCCAAGGTGATGGTCAGCTTCCACGGGTGACGAGATCGGCGTGTCGGCGCAGCCTTTGGGGCGCGCCGTCTTGGAACGGATTCGCCTTGCTTGCGTTTTGACAAGTCGTGTTGTATGTTTTGACTCGTCAAAAGCGACAACGGTCGCCCACACATGCCGCCTTTCCTCCTACTGATGCTCACACTCGGTCAATCGCCCACGGACGGTCCGATCGTGTCCGACAACAGCTTCCTGGTCGAGGAGGCCTACAACCAGGAGGCGGGCGTCGTGCAGCACATCAACATGCTCCAGCGCGACCGGCGATCCGGCGACTGGACGTACACGTTCACGCAGGAGTGGCCCGCGCCGCGTGCCGCGCGCCATCAGATCAGCTACACGCTCGCAGACCTCGATGCCGGGGCTGGAGCGGGCTTCGGCGACATGGAGTTGAACTGGCGCTATCAGGTGACGCAAAGCGCGCGCGTCGCCATCGCGCCGCGCGTCAGCGTGTCGCTGCCCACGGGCAATACGGACAAGAACCGCGGCGCAGGTGCGACGGCCCTGGACGTCAACCTGCCGATCAGCATCGGCACGAAGCACGTGACGTGGCATCTGAACGCGGGGGCGTTCGTCGGTCTGACGCGTCACGATGACAACCCGCGCGTCGCCGACCTCCGCGTCGCCGGCAGCGCGGTGCTGCTGCCATTTCGCCGCGCGAACGTGCTCGTGGAGGTCGTCAGCGCTCGCGAGCGCGTCGGCGCGGGCCAGTGGCAGACGACGAACACGGTCAGCCCGGGTGTGCGCTGGGCGCATCAGGCCGGCGCGGTGCAGATCGTCCCTGGCGTCGGTCTTCCCGTGACCTTTCAGCGCGATACGCGCACGGACTGGGGCCTGATCGGCTATCTCAGCTTCGAACATCCGTTCGAGAGGCGGCGGTGATGCCGGACACGAACCTCCAACGGTCCGCCGATCGGCCGAACGACGGCTGGCGGCTGCCACGCACGAGCGTCAGCCTGCCCGAGGTCCACGGCTCGATTGCCGTGCCGCACGGCGCATCGTTCTGGCGCAAGGTGCTGGCGTTCGCAGGTCCGGGCTATCTGGTCGCGGTTGGCTACATGGACCCGGGCAACTGGGCCACGGACCTCGCCGGCGGCGCGCGCTACGGCTACGCGCTGCTCAGCGTGATCATGCTGTCGAACTTCATGGCGATCCTGCTGCAGGCGCTGTCGGCGCGCCTCGGCATCGCCAGCGGCCGCGACCTCGCGCAGGCGTGCCGCGACAGCTACTCGCGGCCGGTGACGATCGCGTTGTGGATCATCTGCGAGATCGCCATTGCCGCCTGCGACCTCGCCGAGGTCATCGGCGCGGCGATCGCGCTCAACCTGCTGTTCGGCCTGCCGCTCATCTGGGGCGTCGCGCTGACGGCCCTCGACGTCCTCGTCGTGCTCTACCTGCAGAATCGCGGCTTCCGCTACGTCGAGGCGCTCGTCGTCGGCCTGATCCTGGCGATCGCGGGATCGTTCGCGATCGAGATCTGGCTGTCGCGGCCGGACCTCGGCGCGGTGGCGCACGGGTTCGTCCCGACGTTCGACATCCTGCGCGATCGCGACATGCTGTACATCGCGATCGGCATCCTCGGCGCGACGGTGATGCCGCACAACCTCTATCTGCACTCGTCGATCGTGCAGACGCGCAAGTACCTCGACACGCACGAGAGCAAGCGCGAGGCGATCCGCTTCGCGACGCTCGACTCGACCGTCGCGCTGATGTCCGCGCTCTTCATCAACGCGGCGATTCTCGTCATCGCCGCGGCCACGTTCCACGGCTCGGGCCACGAGGACGTCGCGGACATCTCGGACGCGTACCAGCTCCTGTCGCCGCTGCTCGGCACGGGCCTCGCCAGCATCCTGTTCGCGGTGGCGCTGCTCTGCTCGGGCCAGAACGCGACGCTGACGGGCACGCTCGCCGGCCAGATCGTGATGGAGGGGTTCATCAACCTGCGCCTCCGGCCCTGGCTGCGGCGCCTGATCACGCGCCTGCTCGCCATCATCCCCGCCATCATCGTCGTCTGGCTCTACGGCGAGCGAGGGACGGGCGCGCTGCTGATCCTCAGCCAGGTGGTCCTGAGCCTGCAGCTGCCGTTCGCCGTGTTTCCGCTCGTCGCGTTCACGAGCGATCCGGCCAAGATGGGCCGGTTCGTGAGCCCGCTGTGGATGCGCACGCTCGCGTGGACCGTCGCGATCGTGATCGCCGTGCTCAACGCGTGGTTGCTCTATCAGACGTTCATCGAGTTGTAGGATCGAGCGCCATGTACCGCCGCATCCTCGTCGCCGTCGAGCACTCCGAGGCCGATCGGACGATCCTCGCGCACATCCGCGAGCTGGCCGCGCTGACCGGCGCGACGCTCGTGCTCGTCCACGTCGCCGATGGCTGGGCCGCGCGTCATCTCAAACAGCTCGACCTGCGCGAGTCGGAGGAGATGCGCGACGATCGCGCGTATCTCGAGTCGCTCCAGCGCGAGCTGGAGGCCGGCGGATTGACCGTGGAGGCTCGGCTCGCGGCCGGCGATCCCGCCACGGAGCTGATCCGGATGGCCGAGCAGGAACGCGTCGATCTGATCGCCATGTCGACGCACGGCCACCGCTTCCTCGCCGATCTGCTGCACGGCACGACCGCGGATCGCGTGCGGCACCTGGTCAGCGTGCCGGTGCTCCTGCTTCGCGCAGACAAGCGCTGAGCGGCGCTACGCGCGATATTCCGCGAACGACGTCGGCGTCTCCCAGACGCGCACGGCCACGATCGGCAATCCCTGGTGCAGGGACATGTCGAAGATCAGCTTCGCGATGCGCTCGACGGTCGGATTGCTCTCCAGCTTGAAGATCGGCTCGCCGAGGCGCTCGAGCGGCTCCACGAGCGGATCGTCGTGCCGCAGGATCATCTTGTGATCGAGCTCGCGATCGATCCACCCCTTCACGATGCGCTTGATGTCCGAGAAATCCGCCACCATGTTGCGGCTGTCGAGCTCGTCGGTGCGCACGTCCACCTCGACGACGGCGTTGTGGCCGTGCGGATGTTTGCAGATGCCGTCGTAATCGAGCAGCCGATGGCCGTAGCAGAAGTCGATGCGCTTGGTGACGAGATACATAGTCACACTGTAACCTAGCTGCCGATGGACGCTTCTGCGGTGCTGCTGTCGGGCGGCCTCGACAGCGCGGTGCTCGCGGCGATGGAGATCGAGCGAGGCCGAACCGTCTGGCCGATCCACGTCCGCGCCGGGCTCGCGTGGGAGGACGCCGAAGCCGCCGCCATCACGCGCCTGTTGCACGTGCCGCCGCTTGCCGGAGGCGTGCAGCCGCTCTCGACGCTCACGGTCGACATGCGCGACGTCTATCCCGCGACGCACTGGGCCGTCGTCGGCGACGCGCCCGCGTACGATGCGCCGGACGAGGACGTCTACCTCGAGGGCCGCAACATCACGCTGATCGCCAAGACTGCGGTCTGGTGCGCGCGCCGCCGCATCGGCCGCATCGTTCTCGGCCCGCTCGCCGGCAATCCTTTTCCCGATGCGACGCGATCGTTCTTCGACGCGATGGCGAAGGCGATGACGTTGGGCCTCGCGCACGAGTTGACGATCGATGCCCCGCTCGCTCAGATGCACAAGCCCGACGTCATCCGCATCGGCGCCAGACTCGGCGTGTCGATGGAGCTGACGCTGTCCTGCATGCAGCCGGTCGACGGCGCGCATTGCGGCCGTTGCAACAAATGTCGCGAACGACGCGAGGCGTTCGCGGCGACGGGGATTGAAGATCGGACGACATACGTTGGGTTCTGAGGTTCCGGGGTTCCAAGGTTCCGGGGTTCGGGTTCCGGAGGTTCGGAAGTTCGAAGGTTCGGCTGAGCTGAGAGAGAACTGGGAACTTTGGAACCCCAGCACTGGAACCCAGCACCCGAACCGCGGAACCCCAGAACCTCAGAACCCCGGAACCCTTTCCCACGCAACTCGCCCACCAACGTACGTCCTCTCGACGTTCAACTCGCCGTCGAGCACGACGAGGTCGGCGATCGCGCCGGGCTTGATGCGGCCGTGGGCCGGCAGGCGGAGATCGTTCATGGGTGTGGTCGCGCACATGCGGGCGGCGTCGACGAGATCCATGTGGCATTGCTTCACGAGCATCGTGAACGCGCGATCCATCGTGAGCACGCTGCCGGCGAGCGCGCCGTTCTCCAGGCGCGCGGTATCGGCCGCGATGATCGGCCGGTTGCCGAGGTGCGCGCGCGATCCGGGCGGCAGGCCAGACGCCGCGGTGCCGTCGGTGATCGCGACGACGCGCGACGGCGTCTTCGCCGCGATCGTCGTCCGCGCCATCGCAGGATGGACGTGGACGCCGTCGCAGATCAGCTCGACGTGCACGTGATCGTGCGCGAGCATCGCGCCGGCGACGCCGGGCTCGCGATGGGAGAGCGGCCCCATCGCGTTGAACAGGTGCGTCGCGCGGCTCGCGCCGGCCTGAATCGCCGCGCACGCTTCCTCGAACGTGGCCCCGGAATGTCCGATCGACACGAGGCGTCCGGCCGCGACGAAGCGGCGCACGAGATCGAGCCCGCCGGGCCTCTCGGGCGCGAGCGTGACGATGGCGACCTCGTCCGAGAATCGATCGATCGCCTCGAGCACGTCGCGTCTGAGCGACGCGTCGTCGACGGCGACCTCGTCGCTACCGCAGACCCACTCGCGCGGCTGCGCGCCAGCGAGCTCGGGACTGATGAAGCTGCTCTCGAGGTGCGCCGGCAGCACGCGGGCGTGCGCGGGCTCGCGGCGCTCGCGCGCATCGCGGACGTCCGCGAGGAACACCTCCAGCGTCACCGGCGCGCACGCGATCGACGTCGGGCAGAACGCCGTCACACCCCATCGCGGCAGCATCGCAGCCACGCGCGCGACGGCGCCGTCGCCGTCCATCACGTCGACGCCATTCACACCGTGGACGTGCGCGTCGACGAATCCGGGCACGACGAACCGCCGATCGAGATCGACGCGCGTGTCGCTCGCGCCGCCGGTCAACCGGCCTTTGACGATGTCGACGATGCGCTCGCCGTCGAGGACGAGGGTGGACTCCGTGTCGACCGCATCCTCACGGACGATCGACGCGCCGGACAGAAAGATCCGGCTCATGCGCGTGGATGTGGAATCAGGAACGCGGCCACAGGACGTCGGACGTGAGGACGAGCTTGCGTCCCGCCAGCGGCTCGTCTTTGGGCGCGGACGCCCCGAGCCAGCGACGATCGATGTAGCGAAGCAGGCGGATGAGCATCGCTTCGTCGGTCACGGCACAGACGATGACGCCGGGCGTCAACATCGGGGGAAACCGTCCATCGTCGAGAAAATCGCGATCCTGGGTCAGCAGCAGGCGGCCGAGATCGATCGCGCGCGAGAAATGCGAACGATCGGAGGCGCGCCGCAGATCGTCGTGCTCGACGACGAACAGCACGTCCCAGTGCAGCTCATCCCGCATGACGGCGACGGCGCCGGCGGGCACGTTCGCGTCGACGTAGACGCGGGGCGCGTCGGTGATGCCGTTTGCGATCGACCGCAGCTCCGATGCCAGCGAGCCCATCGACCCCTCCCGCCGGCTGGCGGCGTAGAGCGTGTTTCAGAACTGTCGAGTGCGCCGAATTCGCCGCTGTCAACTTCGAAGTTCGAACTTCGAAGTTTTGAATTCACGCCTAAGCGCGCCGGCGTTTCTTCTGCCCGGCCTTACCTTGACGCTTGAGATCCGCGACGAGCGCCTCGCGCTGGTGATAGAGCGCCTTGCACTTGCGCGTGCCGTACTTGCTGCCGACCGCGTACTCGCAGAACAGCGGAAACGCGATCGTCGAGTCGCAGTACGCGACGACCGTGTCGGGCAGCACGCCGGGATTGACCTTGCCCCAGCTCACCGCTTCCGACGGCGTCGCGCCGGACAGCCCGCCCCAGACGACCTGATCCGTCGTGATCTGGATGAAGAAGTCGTTGCCGCCCTTGGGAATGCCATAGACCTCCCAGAGCGTCGGCTGACCCTGCAGATAGAAGTTCTTCGGCGATCCACCGCCCAGAATCACACAGCCGTTCTTCTTGCCGGCGAGGATGATCGCGCACACCTCGTTCACGTCGAGGTTCGGATCGATCATCAGCCGGCTCTCGTTCATCAGCTCGTGCCACGCGACGTTCATGCCGATCGAGCTGTCGCCCGGCGACGACGTGTAGATCGGCACGCCGAGCTTGGCCGCGCGCGCGACGACGGAGTGCTCCTCGCAGCCGGGACGGCGCTTCAGGAGGTCCTGACCGAGGCGATAGTGGAACTCGGAGGTCGACACCGCGCCGTCGAGGCCCGAGCGCACGAGAAACTCGCGGATGTACGCGTCGGTCTCGAGCAGCACCTTCGCCGGGAAGAGCACGTCGTAGATGCGGATCACGCCGGCCGAGTAGAGATCGCGGTCGTCGAGGAACGGCGACCCGCGGCGCAGCGTGAAGTTCAGCGCGTAGTGCAGGTCGTGATAGAGGTTCGCGCCCGTGCTGATGACGAAGTCGATGAGGCCACGCTCCATCATCTCGATCACGCAGCCGCCGAGCCCGGCGGGCGTCATCGCGCCTGCGACCGTGAGCCCGATCGTCGTGTCGTTCTTCGGCGCCAGCATCTTGTCCGCGAAGATGTGGCACGCCTCGGAGAGGCGCCCCGCGTTGAACGCTTGAAATCCGTGATCGATGAGCGACCGCACGGCGGCGTGACCGGTCGGACGATAGTAGGTGATGGGACGGCCCGACAGGTACTGGCGCGGGCCGCGGGCCGGCGACCCCGGAGCGCGGTGAGGCACGGCTTAGCTTACCATTGCGCTCCATGGACGCTACGGTCCCGCCGTCGCTGCACGCCATGCCGCCATGGCTCGTCGTCACACTTGTTGCGATCGCAGCGTTCGTCGTGCTCGCGCTGTTGATCGTCTGGCGCAAAGGCCACAAGCGGCCCGGCGCGCACGTCTTCCGCGCGAGCCGCTGGAGCCGCGGCAATCATCTCCTGCCCGCACAGGTCGTCATCACGCCGGACAGCATCACGATGTATCAGCCGCAATGGATCGGCAAGGTGGAAGAGTCGATCCACCTCGCGCACGTGTCGTCGATCAAGATCGACACGAACCTGATCTTCTCGGACGTGTTCATCGAAACGACCGGCGGCCGCAACCCGATCGTGTGCCACGGCCACACGAAAGGCGACGCCGTCGAGATGAAGCGCGTGATCGAGCAGTTTCAGAGCGAAAGATATGGGACGCCTGGGACCGACGCAGACGGCAGAAAAGTCAAAAGTTAGAAGCCAGAAGCCAACACAGCCACGCGCCGCGTCACGTCTGGCTTTTGGCTTTTGACTTCTAACTCTTCTCGGCTTTTTGATTCCTCGTCAGATTCCCATCGCGTGATAGCCGCCGTCGACGATCAGCACTTCGCCCGTGATCGCGCGGCCGCCGGGCCCGAGCAGGAACGCCGCCGCGTCGCCGACTTCGTCGGTCTCGACCGTGCGCCGCAGCGGCGCGCGATCGCGGTAGGTCTGGAGAATGTTGGAGAAGCCTGCGATGCCGGAGGCGGCGAGCGTCTTGATCGGCCCCGCGGAAATCGCATTGACGCGGATGTTCTTCGGCCCCAGCTCCGACGCGAGATAGCGCACCGACGCCTCGAGCGCCGCCTTTGCCACGCCCATGACGTTGTAGTTCGGAAACACGCGCTCGGCGCCGAGATAGCTCAACGTGAGAATGCTTCCGCCGCCGGCTTTCTCCATCAGCGGCTCGGCGCGGCGTGCGAGCGAGACGAGCGAGTAGACGCTGACGTCCATCGCCTTCAGAAAGCCCTCTCGTGACGTCTGCACGAACGCCTGCTCGAGATCGCGGCGATGCGCGAACGCGACGCCGTGCACCAGGAAGTCGAGACGCCCGTATCGCGACGCGATCGCCTCGAACACGGCATCGACCTGCGCGTCGTCGGTGACGTCACACGGCAGCAGGAGCGGATCCGGCAGCGACGCCGCGAGCTCGCGCACGTTCTCTTCGAGTCGTTCGTTCTGATGGGTGACGACGAGCCGGGCGCCGGCGTCGGCTGTCGCGCGGGCGATCGCCCACGCGATCGATCGTTTGTTTGCGACACCAATCACGAGGCCGACGTGGTCGGTCATGGCCGAAGCAGTCATGATGTGCGGCGATCCTCAGCGAGAGCGGCGTCGACGACGACGGCCGGAGCGGCCCTGACCGTGGCCCTGGCCTTGGCCATCGTGCGAGTGATGGCCGTGCCCGTCGCGGCCGTGCGGATGCGCGACGTTGCCGTTGCGCTCGCCGCCGTGGCCGCCGCCGAACCGGAACGGCCGGCCGCCGCGGCCCTGCGGCCGCTGGTGCATCGTGAACTCGGGAATGGGACGCGGCGCGGGCGGCTCGCCGTCGACGCGGGGCAATGACGCGCGAATCAGGCGCCGGTGTCCCGGCCAGAGATCGTCACCGCTCGAATCGGCGGCTTGCGCCTCGTCGACGTCGGCCGGCGGCTCGGGTTCCGCCACGGCGGTGGTAGAGGTTGGCGCGGCCGCCATCGGCGCGGCTGCGGCAGACGGCGCTGACTCGACAGCGGGCTCGGCAGGCCTGGACGACACCAGTTGGCCGCCGTTCACATCGGCGAGCACCTGCTCGAACAGCGAGTCGTCTTTCTTACGCCGGCGCGGCTCCCGGCCTCCCTTGTAGACGTGCTCGGCATCGCAGGTGGTGCATCGCGTCTGCCGGATGTGTTCGTCGACAATGGCGACAACCGCATGGTTGGTGAGGCGTCGTTCGCGCGGACAGTAGTCGTCCACGATGTCGCCAAGACGCAGCGGGCGCTGCTCCATTCAATTCTCCCGGGCCTTCATATTCCTGTTCTCATGCGCACCGGCGGCCCGGGCTTGCAGCTCCGGGGCATCGTGCTTCGCCAGGCGCGCTCAGTTTCAGGGTCGGACGCGACCCTGACACGGAAGGAAAAAGCTGACTTGCAGGTCGCTGCAGCATAACAAGAACCCCGTGGCGCGTGCAAGGGCGATCCGGCTGCCTCTTCAGCGCGCGCCCGCCCGATCCAGCCATGCCAGCGCCGCCGCCATCGCATCGTGTCCCGCGGCAAGGGCGGCCGGTTCCAGCGACACGATCTCGTCAGGCACGACGCCGCGCCCCTCGAGGCGGACACCGGTCGACGTGACGAAGTCCCCGATCGCGTACATCAGCACGTCGCCGTTGCTCAGGGTCTTCGTCGATGCCGGCAACGCCTGCCCCATCGTCGTCGTCCCGACGACGCGGACGCGGCCAAGGCTCTGCAGGCCGCCGGCGAAACACTCGGACGTGCTGCCCGTCAGCCCGTCGACGAGCACGGCGACCGGCCCGGCGAACGGCTCCACACGGCGGCCGTCTGAGGTCGAGCGCCGGGGGTTCGCGCGAAATTCCAACTCGCCCGCGCGCGTGTGCATGCGGCCGATCACGAGCGGCTCGGACACGATGTGCCCGGCGATGCCGCGGATCATGTCCGCGAGCCCGCCGGGATTGCCTCGCAGATCGATCACCAGGCCGTCGGCCGATCGAAAGCGGTCGATCGCCGACGCAAACGGCTCGGCGATCGCCGGCATCCACAGATTGAACGCGATCGCGCCGACGCGTCGGCCAGCCGGCGTGCGCCGCTCCTGCGCGTCGAATCGCACGCGCATCACCGGCAGGTTGCCGAACGCGACCGGCACGCCACCCTCGGTGACTCGCCCGACGTCCACGATACGCTCGGCGCCGCCCGGCGCGCGCACGCGCAAATGCGCACGTGCGCCGGCCGCGCCCGACAGGGCATTCGTCACCCGGCGCCACGAGAGCAGCGCGCGCACGCGATCGTCCGGCGCATTGACCGGCGCCACGATGTCCGCAATCGTGCGATCGTCGATCTCGATCAGTCGATCGCCCGCGGCCAGGCCCGCCGCAGCGGCCGTCGATCCGGCCTCGACCGCCACGATGAGCATCGCGTCACCGGCAGGACGAATCGTGATCGGCACGGTCGCGTCGCCGCGCGGGCCGTCGCCGTCGGCGGGCGGTCCGAGCAGCGCGAAGTGCGAGCGGCCGACGCGCGCGAGCATTTCGCGAATGACCGCGCGTCCCTCCGCGTCCGTCGTCGCGCGCTCGACGCGCGGCCGAAGCTCGCGCCGCACGCCGGCCCAATCGATGCCGCCGAACGACGGGTCGTCGAACGTGTCGTTGATCGTCTGCCAGACTTCGTCGAAGGCCGCGAGCGTCGCGGACTGCGCGCGCGCACGGCCTGCCGCCGAGGCGCCGACCGCCGCGACGAGCAGCACGCCCGCCGCGGCGCGGAGCCGTGATCGTCCGCGGCCGCTCACCGTCCGACCAGCGCCCGCACTTCCGCCGGCGGATCGAACGTCGCGCTCGCCACCGTGTCGTACTCGCATGACGCGATCGTCACGACCTGCTCGAGCCCCAACGCGCGCTGGATGAACGTCGTCGCCTGCATCAAGGCGCCGAACTTGCGATAGTTGCGCGTGATGTTCGTCGTCGGCACCATGCCCTGCGGCGTGGCGCGCGACGCTTCGGATCCGAGCTGGAATCCGGACTCGACGTCGAAGTACTCGATCTCGTCCTGCCCCGACATCTGCGTCACGCGCAGCTTGTATACCTGATGTCCGTCGAACTCCACCTTCCCGAGCGTCTCCGCGGCACGCACGTGATCGGCCTCGTGCAACGGGCCGTCGAACCAGGCGTCATCGGCGGCCTCGGCCAACTGACGACCGGTCAGCAGCTCCGGCCCGGAGATGGGGCTCAGCGACCATCCGATCGTGCCGTCGTAACCGCTCTCGATGCGCCCGATGCCAGGAATGACGGCGCGATAGAGCAGCCGCGCCGGACGCGCGGCGAACAGCTCGAAGTCGCCGGCGATGCCCTGCGCCGGAATCTCGAGACGCCCTTTCGCGTGCGCCGACTGCACGGCCTTGAACGCCGCTCGTCCGCCGATGGCCGCGATGTGCCGCGCGATCACGTCCTGCGCGGGCGGCAACGCGTCCTGGAGGGCCCGACCGGCGCCCGTCGCGCCGTCCGCGCGCGCCCACGGCTGCGCGCCGGCAATCCAGAGCGCGCCGGCCAGCGCCATCACGATCCGGCCGAGGCGAAAACGACGCGTCATTCCGGTCTCCCACGTCAGTGTATGCCGCGCCCCGCGACGATGTAAGCTACCCGGCGTAACCGCCATGCTCCGAGGCACCCGCACCGGCGTCGTGAGTCGGATTCAGCCTATTTCCATTCACGGCCAGATCTCGCTCGACGTGTTCTGGATCGATCCCGAAGATCCCGAAGCGGAGATTCGTCACGCGCGCGTCGGCGGCGAGTCCGCGCCGCGCAACATGGCGCCGGGCGACCGCGTGGTGCTGCACTACCTGATGGGCATGATCACGCAAATCACGAAGGCGGACGCTCCCTCGTGAACGTCGCCGCTGGCCCGAACACCTGATCCGAGGCCGTTCGTTCGCGCAGCCACGTGCGCACCTGCTCGCTGCCAGCGGTGACGACGAGCTGATCGCGCTCCGTGCGGACGAGCGACAGATCGGCAGGCGCCGTGTGCGCGTCGAGCATCCGCGCAAACCAGTCATACGACAGCGGCGCGATCGTCAGCGTGTCGTCATCGATCTCCACGCGGACGAGCGCGTGCGCCGCGATCGTGAACACGCCGGGATCTTGACCGCGGACCGGCATGAGATCCACTAACGTCGAGCCGCCAAGCTTGAACAGGTAACCGGTGAGCTGCCCCGTCGCGATCGGATGCACGTACGACAGCCGGTACGACTGCCAGTCGCTCTTCTCGACAGTGACCGTGACGCCGTCGTCCGCATCGCGCCAGACGCCGATCAGGTGCGCGTCGGAGGTCACGCTCGCGTCGTCGGCGAACCGATTCAGCCCGAGCACCAGGCAGCCCGTCGAAGCCGCCGCCAGCACGACGAGCCCGATCAACCGACCGCAGGTTCGCGCGCGCCGAGTCATGCGGCATTGTAGCGACGGCCCAAGAGCGGCGATGTACTGACCGGCAAGAAAAAAGGCCCGCGGTTGCGGGCCTTTGTCAGTCACCTGGCTCCCCAGCTCTTTGCGGCGTGACCGCAAATTCAGGTAACCGACTGCGCTTCTACAGAGCAAGGCGCGTGCCGCTCAAAGGCCCTGTTTTTTGCGCCAATTGGATTGACCACATCGGCCAATTGGGCATTCTTGTTCCTACTGTTGGCAATACCGATCCAACTGTTTACCGATCGAAGAATCTAGCCCATCGCGCCTTCGGGATATTGAAGGGCGAGTCTGAGCTCCTTCGCGAGCTGGTCGACGGTCGATCCCGAGCGCTTCCAGGCGCCGTCGGTCTCGAAGCGGAGGTCGCCGATCCGGCGGCCCCACGGCGCGATGACGCGGCCGATGGCGCGGAAGTCGGCGCGATCCGCGTGCTGCTGGTCGAGGTGCCGGACGATGTCGGGCGCCACACGGATGAAGGCCCGCAGGGCCGACGCGCTCTTGACGCTGTACTTGCGGCCGTTCCACGCGGCGCCGAAGACCACCGACACCTGGCGGAAGTAGTTCACGAAAAACCGCTTCGCCTCTTCGCGGAACTCGTCGCCCTTGCGGCCGGCGCCGAAGGCCTCGGACGCGAACAGCTTCTTCAGCTCCTGCGCGAGCGGCGCCTGCGCGACTTTGCCATGCCCCACGCCGAGCAGCTTGATCTCGCCGTGCAGTGGCGACTCCTCGCGCTCGCTCAGCGCGCGAACGACGTCGTGCGCGGCGGCGAGGTTCTCGTCGCGATACAGCTGGCGGCCTGACAGCGACACCAGATGCGACGCGTTCAGGCGCGTGTGCTTCGCGTTGATCGTGACGAACATCTGAACGACGTGATCTTCAGGCAGGCGGTCGAAGATCACGGCGGGCACGGTGAAATTCTCGCCGGCGAACTGTTCCATGCCCGCGTGCAGCGCGAGCAGCCGGTGCTGGCCGTCGATCGCGCGCAGGATGCCCTCGCGCTCGGGCACTTTCAAAATGCCGAGCGACGGATCGCCGGCCATCGGCTCGAACTTCAGCGGCTCGTCGCACGAGATGATCACGGCGCCGGGGATCGACGGCAGATCGCGCGCCTGACGACACTGCTCGTAGTACGCGACGAGCTCGTCAATCTTCTTGCGGATGATCTGACGCTGATACGCCTTCTCGCTCGACGCGATGCGCCGCTCGAGCAGATCCCAGCGGACCTTCGACTGCCGCGCGCTCCCCCTCACGCCGGGGCTCGACGAGGACTCGCCATAGTGCAGGACTTCGAACCGGACCAGCTTGTCGATGTCTTTGGCGGTGAGGGACGCCTGGTAGAACTGGACGCCAAACTGCTGCATGCGGAGCGCGGCGACGCTGATCATAGACGGCCGGGGTCCTTCCTAGCCCCTAGGGGAGACGCCCAGG
>CAZNMF010000354.1:0-9340 GCA_964573795.1 uncultured Solibacteraceae bacterium | reverse complement strand
CGGCATCACGCAGATTCCGATCAACGAGAAGAAGGGCCTGACGTTCGCGCGCGGCCTGCGCTCGATCCTGCGGCACGACCCCGACAAGATCATGGTCGGCGAGATCCGCGATCCCGAGACGGCGCAGATCGCGATTCAGTCCGCGCTCACCGGCCATCTGGTCTTCACGACGGTCCACGCGAACAACGTCATCGACGTGCTCGGGCGCTTCCTCAACATGGGCGTCGAGCCGTACCAGTTCGTCTCGGCGCTCAACTGCGTGCTCGCGCAGCGGCTCGTGCGGCGGATCTGCGAGTCCTGCAAGCGGCCGGCGACGATCGCGCCGGAGGTGCTGGCCGAGTCGGCGATCGACCCGGAGCTGGCGCGCACGCACGTGTTCTACGAGGGCGCCGGCTGCATCGAGTGCGGCGGCACGGGCTTCAAGGGCCGCACGGCGATCTGCGAGCTGATGGACCTGAGCGATCACATCCGCGACATGATCCTCGAGCGCCGGCCGACGTCCGAGATCAAGCGCGCCGCGCGCGACGAGGGCATGCGGTTCCTGCGCGAGTGCGCGGTGGCGCGCGTGCTCGACGGCGTGACGACGCTGCGCGAGATTAACAAGGTGACCTTCGTCGAGTAGAGGAGCGCGATGCGAACGAGATCCTGGCTGACGCCCCCGCCGCCGACCGTCGCGATCGAGATCGCGAGCCGGCGCGTGACCGTCGTCGCGCTCGCCCCGAACGCGCCGGCCGTCAGCGCGTACGCGTCCGAGGTCTGGCCCGCGGGCACGGTGACGCCGGCGCCGACGGGCGTCAACGTCGCGCAGGCGGACGTCGTGACCGCCACGCTCGCGCGCGCGCTCGAGCGGGCCGGGCTCACGGCGACGAAGCGCGCGGCCCTGATCGTGCCCGACAGCGCGGCGCGCGTGTCGCTGCTGCACTTCGATCAGGCGCCGAGCCGCGCGCAGGATCTCGATCAGCTCGTCCGCTGGCAGCTCCGGAAATCGGCGCCGTTCCCGCTGGAGGACGCGGTCGTCAGCCAGGCGCAGGCCGCGCCCGACGGCGACGGGCTCTCGGTCGCTGCGGTCATCGCGCGCAAGGACGTCATCGCGCAGTACGAAGCCGCGCTGGCCAGCGTCGGCATCGCCGCCGGGCTCGTCGATCTGTCGAGCCTCAACGTCATGAACGCGATCATGGCGGCCGGCGCGGGCGTGACCGGCGACTGGCTCGTCGTGCACCTCTCGGCCGAAGCGGCGACGCTCGCGATTCTGCGCGGGCAGACGCTCATGTTCTACCGGCACCGCACGTCGATCGACGACGAGCCGCTGGGCGCGCTCGTGCACCAGACGGCGATGTACCACGAAGATCGCCTCGGCGGCCGCGCGTTCGAGCGCGTGTGGCTGTGCGGGCCGGACGTGGCGATCGACGATGCGCGCTGGCAGATCGGCAGCCGTCTCGGCGTGCCCGTCGACAGCGTCGACATTCGGCCGGCGGCCGACATGAGCGATCGCGCCGCGGTGACGCCCGAGGTCCTCGATGCGCTGGCGGCCCCGGTCGGCCTGCTCGTGCGCGAGCGGCGCGCGGCCGCATAGGAACCGGCGACCATGCTGAAGGGCAACCTCTCCACACGTCCGTTCTACAACGAGCGTCTCGTCACGATCGCCCTCGCCGTCGTCGCCGTCCTGGCCGTGCTGCTGGCCGGCTACGACGCGATGCGGCTGATGGACCTCAACGCGCGACGCGTCGCCGCCCGCGCGCGGATCGACGCCGACCAGCGCGAGGCCGCGCGGATCCGCAGCCAGGTGCAATCGCTGCTGCAGGCTGTCGACAGACCGACACTCACGAGGTTGGCCGCATTCACGCGCGAGGCGAACGACATCATCGATCAGCGCACGTTCAGTTGGACCTCGCTCTTCGAGCAGCTCGAGAAGACGCTGCCGACCGACGTGCGTTTGGTCTCGATTTCTCCGCGTGTCGACAAGGGCGTCACCACCGTCGCCATGGCCATCGTCCTGCGCGATCTCGACGATGTGGACGTCTTTATCAGCAACCTGACGGGCACGGGCGCGTTCCGTGACGTCTCGCCGACAGAGCAGCAGGGACTCGACGACGGGACGTTCTCGGCGCGCATCGACGCCGTGTACCTGCCGCGCCGCGCCCCTGCAGCGGTCGCGGCCTCCGGCCGAGAGAAACAACAGTGAGCCTGTGGGCCCGCGTGTACGAGGACCGGCGGCGCGTCATCCTGCCGCTGGCCGTGCTGGTCGCCGTCGCGATTGCCGTCCTGCTGTTGGGCGTCTGGCCGCTGCAGAGCCGCGTGGCGGCGTCGGAGACCGCGGCGCTCCAGGCGCGCGTCGAGCTTTCGACGGCGCGCCGGCTGGAACGGCAGGCTCGCGAGGCGGCCGCCAATCGGACGCACGCCGACGCCGATCTGCAGACGTTCTACGCCGACGTGCTGCCGCGTGATTTCGCGACGGCGACGCGGACGACGAACCGGTGGCTGCTGGAGGCGGCGCGCGAAGCAGGACTCGAGTTCAAGGCGTCGCACTTCGATTGGGCGCCGGTTCGCGACAGCCGGTTGTCGCGCGCGTTCTCGACCGTGACGCTGTCGGGAAACTACGCGAGCATCCGGCGTTTCCTGTACGCGATGGAGACGGCGAGCGAGTTCATCGTCGTGGAACAGGTCGGATTGGCGGAGGCGTCGTCGACGCGGGGCAACAGCGGCACGCTGGACGTCTCGCTGTCGGTTTCGACGTATTTCCTGTCGCCGGCGGCGGGACAGTGATGGCAGAGGCACCGGCGCCCGCCGCGCGTTCCAGACAGATCACGTCGCTCGTCGCGCTGGTGGTCGTCCTCGCGGGCGTGATCTGGTTCCAGTTCTTCCGGACGGCTGGAACGAAGCCCGCGGCGTCCAACTCGGTGTCTGCGCGAAACGATCGCGACGCTGCCGGGCCGCTGCCCGTGCCCGAGACGGTGCGGCTCGCGGAGTTGAAGGACGCGCCGGCGTTCAGCGAGGCGGGACGCGATCCGTTCTCGTTCGGCGCGCGGCCCGCGCCGCCGGCGCCGATCGCGCGGCCGGCCGAGTCCGCCGCGCCGCCGGCGCCGGTGATCCCGCCGCCACCGCCGGGGCCGCCGCCGATTGCGCTGCGGTTGATCGGCATCACCGTGCCGCCAGGGGCGCAGCCGATGGTGACGTTGAAAGACCCGGTGTCCGGCGTCTCGTTCGACGCGCTGGAAGGGCAGATCGTGGACGGGCGGTACCGGGTGATCAAGGTGGGCGAGCGGTCGGTGGTCCTGTCGTACGTCGACGGGACCGGCATGCGGACCATCACACTGGGCGGCTGAGCCGCCGGCAAATCGATTTGGTGAGGAAGGGATTGCGCGTGGTGCATCGAACGCAGCGGCTCGGAGCGGCTCTGGTCGCGCTCGTCCTCGTGACGGCGTGTGCGACCGGGCAGGCGATCCGCAGAGGCGATCGCGCGGTGGCCGCTGGCGACTGGGACACCGCCGTCGCGTCCTATCGCGACGCGCTCGGCACGAACCCCACGCGGCCCGACATCAAGATCAAGCTCGAGCGCGCGATGCAGCAGGGCGCGGCCGAGCACGTGCGCCGCGCGCGCCAGCTCGAGGCGCAGGATCAGTTGCCGGGCGCCGCGGCCGAGTACCGGCTGGCGGCCGAGCTCGATCCCTCCAGCACCGCCGCGTTGACGAAGGCGCTCGAGCTCGAGCGGAAGCTGCGCCAGCAGGCCGAAGCCGCGCGTCCGCCGGCGTCCATCGACGCCTTACGCGAGCAGGCCGCGCGCTCGTCGCCGATTCCGCACCTCGATCCGCGCACGCCGCTGCCGAAGATGCAGTTCACGAACGCCGCGGTGCGCGACATCCTGCGAGCCATCGCCGACAACACCGGCATCAACGTCCGATACGACCAGGGCCTCGACGGGGCGCTCAGCCGGCCCTTCACGTTCGACGTGCAGGACACGTCGCTCGAGGAGGTCCTGCTGCAGGTGCTCGAGTCGAATCAGCTCACGTTCAAGATTCAGAGCCCGCGATCGATCTTCGTCTACGCGGACACGCCCGCGAAGCGGCAGCAGTACGAGGCGCAGTACGTCCAGACGTTCTATCTGTCGAACGCGCTGCCCGATGACATCCAGACGGCGCTGCAGAATCTGCTCGCCGGCGTGTCGGTCGCCGTTCGCCCGCAGGTCACCGTGGCGAAGGGCTCAAATGCGATCACGGTCAGAGCGACGGCGCCGGTGCTCGCCATCTACGATCGGCTCATCCGGTCGCTGGATCGGCCGGCCCCGGAGGTCTTCGTCGAGGCCGAGATTCTCGAAGTCGATCGCAACTTCGTGCGGCAGGTCGGCCTCGATCTGAATCAGTGGGCGATCGGCATGGCGTTCTCGCCCGAGGTCGCGCCCGACAACACCGCCGCCGGCACCTTTCCGCCCGCCGTGCCCGGGCCATACAGTCTCGGGTCGATCAACCACGGCGTCAACGCCAACGCGTTCTATCTGACGACGCCGTCGGCGATGATCCACCTGCTCGAGTCGAACAAGAACACGCGCGTGCTCGCGCGTCCGTCGCAGCGCGGTCAGGCCGGCAAGGCCATCAAGCTCACGCTCGGCGATCAGATCCCGATTCCGCAGACCGTCTTTCAGGCGGGCGCCGTCGGCGGACCGGCCACGATCCCGGCCACGTCGGTGACGTACACCGCCGTGGGCGTCAACCTGCTGTTCACGCCGCGCGTGACGTACGACGACGAGATCATCCTCGACCAGTTGACGCTGGAGAAGAGCGGCCTCGGCGCCAATCTCGACGTCGGCGGCCAGACGTTCCCGACGATCACCAGCCGCAAGACGGACACGACGATTCGCCTTCGCGACGGCGAGTCCACCGTCATCTCGGGGCTCCTGCGCGACGAAGAACACCAGGACGCCTCGTCGTTCCCGGGCCTCAGCGGCATTCCGATCCTCCGATCGATCTTCGGCAACACGAATCGCAGCGTCGATCAGACCGACATCGTGATGATCATCACGCCGCACATCGTGCGCGGTCACGAGCTGACGCCCGACGATCTCAAACCGATGTACATCGGCACGGGCACGAACGTCGGAGCGGCATCGGTGCCGTCGCTGATCTCGCCGGACGCCATTGCCGCGGCCGTCGCCGGACCGTCGAACAACACCGTCGCCGGCGGACCCACGGCCACCGGAGCCGGATCCGTCCCGCCGCGGCCGCAGAGCTCGACCGGCGAGCTGGCGCCGCTGTCGCCGACCGGACAGTCGACCGACGCGCCGCGCGCGCCGGGGATCGTGCCGATTCAGCCGGCGAACAACGCGCCTGGCGCCGCCCCCGCGCCGAAATCCGGCGCACGCATCTCGCTCGTGGCGCCTGGCTCCGGCGAGGCCTTGCCGGCGGGCGGCGGGCCCTTCACGGTCCCGATTCAGATCGCCGACGCGACCGACGTGGCCACCATCGCCCTCAGCATCACCTACGATCCCAACGTCGTCACCGCGCCGACGGTCACGCAGGGCTCGTTCATGATGCAGGGCGGCGTCATGGTGACGTTCGTGCCGTCGGTCAGCACGCCTGGCCGCATCGACATCGCGCTCTCGCGGCCGACCGCGCGCCGGGGCGTCACGGGGTCGGGCCTGCTCGCCGCGATCTCCTTCAAGGCCGGGAGCGCCGGCACGAGCGATCTCGTCGTCAGCGGCGTGGCCAGCACGGCGTCGGGCCAGGCCATTCCGCTGCAGTTCACGCCCGCTCGCATTGCAGTAAGGTAGGCATGTGCGGCGATCGTCGCCCGGCTATTCGTTCATCGAGCTCGTCATCGCCACGGCCGTCCTGATGATCCTCGCGTCGGCCGCGCTGCCGATCGCGAAGATCTCCATTCGGCGCCAGAAGGAAGCCGAGCTGCACCGATCGCTGCGCGAAATGCGGACGGCCATCGACGACTTCAAGCGCTGGGCCGACGCCGGCCGGATCTCGACGCTCAACGTCAATATCGGCAGCGAGAACTATCCGCCGAGCCTGGAAGTCCTGGTCGAGGGCGTGCCGTTCACCAACGACGCGAGCGGCCGGAAGAAGAAGTTCCTGCGCCGGATTCCCGTCGATCCGATCACCGGCAAGGCGGATTGGGGCTTGCGGGCGTACTCGGACAATCCCGACGCCACCGTTTGGGGCGGCCAGAGCGTGTTCGACGTGTACTCGAAAGCGCCCGGCAAGGGACTCGACGGCAGCACGTATCGCGACTGGTAATCGAGCATGGCCTGCCTGCGCGGCCTCGCACGCCGCTCCCGTTCGCACACGTCTCGACGAGACGAGGGCTGGACCCTCATCGAGCTGCTCGTCGTGCTGTCGCTCATCATGATCCTCACGTCGATGGCGCTGACGCAGTATCGAAATTCGGTGCTGTACGCGAAGGAGGCCTCGCTGCGCAGCGATCTGTTCCAGATGCGCGACGCGATCGATCAGTACTACGCGGACAAGAACAAGTATCCGGAGTCGCTCGAGGCGCTCGTCTCCGAGCACTATCTGCGCGCCGTGCCGAAGGATCCGATCACCAACGCGACAGACTGGCAGACCGTGCCGGCCGAAGCGGAGCCGGGGACCGTGTCGACGACGGCCGGCATTTACGACGTCAAAAGCAACTCGCAGGACGCGGCGATCGATGGCTCGCGCTACGCGGACTGGTAGGCCGCACGGCGTGCGCGCCGCGCACGACGACGGCTTCGTGATGGTGGCGCTGCTCGTCAGCATGGCCGTCGCGGCCGTGTGGATGGGGGCGCTGCTGCCGTCGTGGCGGCAGCAGGCGATTCGCGAGCGCGAGGCCGAGCTGGTGTTCCGCGGCGAGTCCTACGCGCGGGCCATTTATCTCTACCGCCAGAAGACCGGCAACCTGCCGCCGACGGTCGACATCCTCGTGCAGCAGCGCTATCTGCGGAAGAAGTATCTCGATCCGATCACGGGCAAGGACTTTCTCGTCGTCGGCGGCGTCGGCCTGCAGTCGGGCGCCCCCGCGCCGCCGCAGCAGCAGGGCGGCTTTCGCTCCACGGGGATCATCGGCGTGCGAAGCACGAGCACGGACACGTCGATCCGCATCTACAACAACCAGCAGACGTACTCGCAGTGGCCGTTCGACTTCACGCTCGAGCAGCTTCGCGCCGGCGGCGGCTATCCCGGCGGCGCGCCGGCGGGACCGGGCCGGCAGACTCGGCCTGACGGCCGCGGCGGGCGCGGCGACGAGCTCGTGCCGATTACGCCGGACGGGCGCGGCGGGACAGGCCCGGTCGGCGGCGGGCCGGGGCGCGGCGCCGCCAACGGCGGTTCCCTTCGCGTGGATTATCCGCCTCCGGGCGGCGCGCGCTAGGGCACACGCTCACACCAGATCTTCGACCACCGCGTCGTGCAAGCGTGGACGCACGGCGCGGATGCCGTCGTTGCTGCGCGTCGGGTGCACGCGGTTGGTGAGCAGGACGACATAGAGATCCTGCGCCGGATCGATCCACAGCGACGTGCCCGTGAATCCGGTGTGGCCGATTGCGGCCGCCGACATTCGCGTGCCGCACGACGAGGTCGGCAGCATCGTGTCCCAGCCGAGCGCGCGCGAGCTGCCGGGCACGCTCGATTTCGCCGCCATCGTCTGCATCAGCGCCGGCGTTCCAAGCCACGTCCGCGTCTGGAAGGTTCGCAGCACGAGGCGTGCGAACGCGCCGACGGCCGACGCCGTGCCGAAGACGCCCGCATGTCCGGCGACGCCGCCGAGCGCGGCGGCATTCTCGTCGTGCACTTCACCGCAGAGCAATCGGCCGCGCCACGGATCGAATTCCGTCGGCGCCGTGCGCGAGCGCCACTCGTCCGGAGGCAGGTACGCGAGCGTGCGGTCGTCGAGAACGGACGCGAGCGCGTCCAGGTGTCGATCGAGCGGCGCGTCGAAGGCGTCGGCGACGATGAAGCCGAGCGTCATGAATCCAAGATCGGAATAGACCGCGGACGAGCCGATCGCACGCTCGAGGCCCGCGTCGTGGATGGCGCGCGCGAAGGCGGGGCGGCCGCGGTGCGGCTCCCAGAATCGCGCGTGCGCCGGCAGGCCGCTCGAATGATCGAGCAACTGGCGAATCGTGATGGGCGCATGAGCCGCGTCGCGCCACTCCGGCAGATGGCCGGCAACCGGCGCGTCGAGCGTCAGACGGCCGTCGCCGACCGCGCGCATGACGAACGACGTCGTGGCGATGACCTTCGTGAGCGACGCGAGATCGAAGATCGTGTCTGTCGTGCAGAGCGGCGCGTCAGCTTCGTAGCGCAGACGCCCGCCGGCCATCTGCGCCACGGCGCCGGACGCACGACCGGCCTCGACGACGGCCGCGGGGAACGCGCGCGCGGCGAGGCCCGCATCGAGGACGGCGCGCGTGCGCGGCAGCACGTCCACGTCGCGTCAGGGCTTGGCGAGCACGTCGCGCAGCGCCGGCGCGAGCTCCTCGCCGAGCGCGGTGCGGACCGAATCGTCCGCGCTCTTCAGCGTGCGGACCGCCTGCGCGTAGGACATGCCGGTCTTCTTCATGACGATCGCGGCCTTGACGTTCCACTTCGCGCGCTTGAGCAGCTCGCTGGCTTCCTCCGGCGGCGCGCCGGTGACGAGCGCGACGATGCGCCGCGCGCGATCTTTCAGCTTCTCGGATCCGGTCTGGACGTCGACCATGAGGTTGCCGTACGTCTTGCCGATCCGGATCATCGCGATCGTCGTCAGCATGTTGAGGACCATCTTCGTCGCGGTGGCCGCTTTCAGCCGCGTCGATCCGGCGATGACCTCCGGTCCGACGGCCGGCGCGATGATCAGATCGACGAAGTTCTGCAGATCGGCGCCGGGCCAGCACGTGATGAAGATGATGCGCGCGCCCTTGTTGCGCGCGCCGGTGAGCGCGCCGCGCACGAACTGCGACATGCCGCTGGCCGAGACGCCGATGACGACGTCGCGCTTGCCGACGCGGAGACGGGCGACGCTGCGCGCGCCTTCTTCGAAGTTGTCCTCCGCGCCCTCACGCGTGCGGAACACGGCTTCCTGGCCGCCGGCCATGATCGCCTGCACCAGCCGCGGCGAGGTCCCGAACGTCGGGGGCATCTCGGTCGCTTCGAGCACGCCGAGCCGGCCGCTCGTGCCGGCGCCGACCAGGAACAGACGTCCACCTTTCTTCAGCGCCGACGCGATGATCGTGACGCCGTGCGCGATCCGCTCGCGCTCCTTGTGGACGGCGGCGACGACCTTGCGGTCCTCGGCGCCGATGAGATCGATGATGTCGAGTGCCGGCATCGTGTCGATGCCCAGCGTGTCGAGATTGATTGCTTCGGTCGGCAGATCCTGCCAC
>CAZNMF010000353.1:0-14715 GCA_964573795.1 uncultured Solibacteraceae bacterium | reverse complement strand
TGAAGTGGTAGCGCGCGGCGCGTTTGACAAACCCCGGGCGCAACGCGATAGTTAGCCCTCGTGTTGGCGTCCGGCGTCAGCCGGACTTAAAAGGGAACCCAGTGCGAATCTGGGGCTGCCCCGCAGCGGTCATCGAGAACGAACCTCGCCACAAGCACTGGTCCTCCGGACCGGGAAGCGGCGATCAGTAGGCGCCGGCGTTGCCGGCTCGCTCGTGAGCCCGAAGACCTGCCCACACCCGCCGGCGCGATCGCCGGCGGTTCGACCTTGGACGCCTCGTGGGAGGGCGGCTCCGAGCAGCGGTACGGTCCCGTACCGTTTCCCGGTCCATCCTCCATCTCGAACGTCCACGCACCCGCGGGGGTGACGGTCGATCCGGCATCTCCGTGGAGAGCTGCGCCGACGCGCAACTGCCGGACGCGCCCCCGCACGACGCTCGCGGACGGAGGGATCCGTCCGCGAGACGTGCCGGGAGGCCCCACTGTCTCGCTGGAATCTGAACTTTCTGTCGTTCGAGAGCCGCGCGCGCCATCGCGCCCCGGTGCTGCTCTTCGCGCTCTTCCTCGGCGCGCAGCTGGCCCTGCTGCTCGCGTTCGTGCGCTACTGCTTTCGCGGCACCTGGGACCAGCACCTGTCCTCGGGACCCGGCGCGATCGTCCTCACCTGTCTCGTCTGCAATCTGATCTTCTGCTTCGGCGAGTTCTTCTTTCACCGCTACCTGTTGCACCTGGAAACGGTGAGCCACCTGCGCCGCCTTTGCGTGAGCCACCTGACGCATCACAAGCTGACGTCGATCCGCTTCGACGACGCGGCGAAGATCGTCTACAGCACGTATCCGATCGAGGACGTCGAGCACGACGACTCCTCGACGTTCCCGCCGTGGGCGTTGATGCCGTTCTTCGCGTTCTTCACGCCGTTCTTCGCGCCCATCGCCTTCTCGTTTCCGCGCATCCCGATCCTCATCGGCGGCTACGCCGCCATCGCGATCGCGCACTTCTTGTACGAGACGATTCACGTCCTGCACCACATGCCGTACGACACGTGGTGGCGCCCGCGCATCCACGGGCGCGTGACCGGCGGGCTCTGGCGCGCGTTCTATGGCTTCCATCAGGCGCACCACGCGAACTACAAGTGCAATCAGAACGTGGCGGGCTTCTTCGGATTGCCGCTCGCGGACTGGGTGTTCGGGACGTACCGGCGACCGGACGTGCTGCTGGTGCACGGCGCCGCCGCGACAAAGGCGGCGGCCAGGCGACTGACGCCGCAGCCGCGCTGGCCGATCTCCATGCTCGACCGCGCCGCGTTCAAGCGCCGGCGCCGGCTGGCGAAGGAGCGGTGAGCTCGGCGCGCAGCACGGCCGCGGCTTGAACCAGATGACGGAGCGCGGCGTCCACCTCGGGCCAGCCCCGCGTCTTCAGACCGCAGTCGGGATTCACCCAGAGGTGATTTGCCGGCAGCACCTCGCGCGCGCGACGGAGCAGTGCGATCATCTCGTCGACCGACGGCACGCGCGGCGAGTGGATGTCGTAAACGCCAGGCCCGATCGCATTCGGATACGCGAAGGCGCGAACGTCGCGCAGCAGCTCCATGTGCGATCGCGAGGTCTCGATCGACAGCACGTCCGCGTCCATCGCCGCGATCGCGGGCAGGATGTCGCCGAACTCCGAGTAGCACATGTGCGTGTGAACCTGCGTCGCCGCCGCGACGCCGGACGTCGCCAGCCGGAACGCGTCGACCGCCCACTCGAGATAGCCGCGCCACGCCGATCGCCGCAGCGGCAGTCCTTCGCGGATCGCCGGCTCGTCGACCTGGATCACGGCGATGCCGGCCGCTTCGAGATCGTGCACTTCGTCGCGCAGCGCGAGCGCGATCTGGCGGCAGGTGTCGCGGCGCGGCTGGTCGTCGCGCACGAACGACCACTGCAGGATCGTCACCGGCCCGGTCAGCATGCCTTTCACGGGGCGCGACGTCAGCGATTGCGCGAACCGTGCCCAGCCCACGGCCATCGGCGCAGGCCGTGACACGTCCCCGTAGAGCACGGGCGGCTTGACGCAGCGCGATCCGTAGCTCTGGACCCAGCCATGCTCGGTGAACGCGAAGCCGTCGAGCTGCTCGCCGAAGTACTCGACCATGTCCGTGCGCTCGAATTCGCCGTGCACGAGCACGTCGAGGCCGATCGCGTCCTGCCACTCGACGCAGCGGCGCGTCTCGGCTTCGAGAAACTGCCGATAGTCCGCGTCGCTCAGCCGGCGCGCGCGCCACGATGCGCGCGCCTCGCGCACCGCCGTGGTCTGCGGAAACGATCCGATCGTCGTCGTCGGAAACAGCGGCAGGTGCAGACGCGCGGCCTGCCGTCTCGCGCGCTCGGCGTATGGCACGTCGCGGCGCAGCGCCTCGGCCGTGACGGCATCGGCGCGGGCGCGGACCGCGGCGTTGCGCGTGCGTGACGAGAGGCGGCGCCCCTCGACGGCCGTGCGCGACTGCTCGAACATCGCACCGCGGACGACATCCAGGTCGGCGGCGTCCGCGAGCGTCGCAATCTCGTCCAGCTTTTGCGTCGCGAAGGCCAGCCAGCTTGCCAGCTCCGGATCGAGCGTCTCCTCGAGCGACAGATCCACGGGGGCGTGCAGCAGGGAGCACGACGAGGACGCCCACACGCGATCGGCGCCAAGCGCGGCAACGGCCCGACGAATCAGCCCATGCGCGCGATCCAGATCCGTGCGCCAGACATTTCGCCCGTCGACGACACCGGCGGAGAGCACCATGCGCGGACCAATGCGCTCGAGGACCGCCGGCAGCTCGTCGGGCGCGCGGACGAGATCGACGTGCAGACCGTCCCACGCGGACTCCGCCGCGAGCGAGAGATTGTCGCCGTATGCGCCGAAGTACGAGGCGAGCAGCAGGCGCGGCCGCTCCGATTGCGCGGCCAGCGCGCCGAGCGCCTGCCGGTACGCGGCGCGCTCGCGCTCGGTCAGATCCAGGGCAAGACATGGCTCGTCGATCTGCACCCAACCGACGCCCAGATCCGCGAGGATGCGCAGCAGCTCCATATACAGCGGCAGCAGCCGATCGAGCAGCGACAGCAGCGCATCGATCGACGCATCGGCCGACGTCATCTTCGACAGCCGCAGGAACGTCACCGGACCGACGATGACCGGCCGCGGGTCGACGCCGGCCGCGCGCGCTTCGGCAATGTCCGCCGTGATCTTCGTCGGATCGAGGACGAACGCCTGCTCCGCGCCGAGCTCCGGCACGATGTAGTGGTAGTTCGTATCGAACCACTTCGTCATCTCGAGCGCTGCGACGTCGACACCGGCCGCGCGATCCTGCCGGCCGCGCGCCATCGCGAAGTAGCGCGCGAGCGGATCGTCGATGCGCCGAAAGCGCTCCGGCACGGCGCCGAGCGTGACCGCCATGTCGAGCATGTGGTCGTAGAGCGAGAAGTCGTTGCACGCCACCTGCGTCAGACCGGCTGCGCGCATGCGCAGCCAGGCCTGCCTCCGCAGCGACGCGCCCGCCGCCTCGAGCGTCTCGGCGGACGACTGGCCGGCCCAGAAGCGCTCGAGCGCGCGTTTCAGCTCGCGGTTCGGACCAATACGGGGGAACCCCAGGCAGGTAGCTCGGATCGACATCGTCGGGCGCCTCGTCTTCGGCGCACGGGCCGCGAGCACAGATCGCGACGCGTGCGCGTCATGCGGGCGTACGATCGCCGCGCGCCGTGAACGACGTGAAGGGGCGCGCGTCACCGACCGTCACCCCCGCGGGTGTCCGGACGCATCGACGATTCGACGTGACTGAAGAGACGACGCGCGACCGCGCCGCTGCTCAGCATCGCCCTCCCGCGAGGCGTCCGAGGTCGAACGCTCGTTGCATCGAACGAGCGCGTGCGGGCAGGTCTTCGGGCTCACGAGCGAGCCGGCTGGGCCGGCGCCTACTGGCCGTCGCTTCCCGGTCTGTGCAACCAGTGCGTGTGACGGCGGTCGTTCTCGAATACCGCTGCGGGGCAGCCCCGGACTTTCACCGGGTTCCCTTTTCAGTCCGGCTGCGAGCCGGACACCAACACGCCGCTCACTATGGCGTCATTGCGCAGGCGTGTCAACGGAGGGAGGTGGGCGCGAGGTGCTGAGTTCTGAGGTTCTGAGGTTCTGGGTTCTGGGTTCTGGGTTCTGGGTTCTGGGTTCTGGGTTCTGAATGTTCGGTTGACAGACAACACATGTAGCAGTAGGCTGCCAACCTGTATCGTGAGCGCCGTGTCTTCGGGCACGTTTCAAGACTCGCTGTCTCATGGAGGGGCGGACCTTCAGGTCCGCCCGCTGCGGCCGAACCTGAAGGTTCGGCCCTCCGAATGGGAGCAGTGAGACTGCCCTCGGGGGTATCTGTCATGACGATCGTGCGACGGCTGATCGCGCGGCTGCGGCGGTTCGTGCGGCCTGATGCGTCTGCGCGCGAGCTGCGACAGGAAATCGCCAGCCATCTCGATGAGGCGGCCGAGGACTTTCGGCGGCAAGGTCTGTCGCCATCGGCAGCGCGCGTGGAGGCGCTGCGACGCTTCGGCGGGATAACGCAAACGGCAGAGGCGTATCGCGACGTCGGCGCGTTCGCGTGGATGGACGCGCTCCGGCGCGATCTGCGACAAGCGATCCGCGCGCTGCGCCGCGCGCCGGCGTTCGCGGCCGCGGCCATCGCGACGCTCGCTCTCGTCATCGGTGCGAACGGCGCCGTGTTCGGCCTGGCGGACGCGCTGCTATGGAAGCCGCTCCCCTATCCGCATGCCGATCGGCTCGCGCGCGTCGTGTGGGCGCACGCAGATTCGATTCAGGAGTCCGTCGACGGACGGACCTGGGAGGCCGTCCGCGACGACGCGACGAGCCTCGACGTCGCGATCACGGCCGGCGAGCCGGGACAGCGCGTCAATTTCAACACGGACACGGTCGCGGACTTCGTCCGGCAGACGCGCGTCGGCAGCGGGTACTTTCGCGTGCTCGGCGTGCCACCCGCGCTGGGACGCGAGTTCCTGCCGAGCGAGGACGTCCCCGGCGGCGCGTCAGTCGTCGTCTTGAGCCACGACGTGTGGACGCGTGTGTTCCACGCCGATCCGTCCGTCATCGGACACACGCTGCTGCTTCGCGGCGACGTCTATACAATCGTCGGCGTGCTGCCGCCGGATTTCGTCAGTCCGACCGGACGGGCCGACGTCTTCACGCCCGTGCGCGCGTCTCGATCCGGGGAAGGCGGCGGCGCGAACTACCAGATCGTCGCGCGGCTCCGCGACGGCCGAACCTGGATGGATGCCAGCGGCGAGCTGCGCAATATCAGCCGCGCACTGCAGGCCGATCGTCCTGCCACGTCCAACGCGCCGCTTCTCTCCGCTCAGTCGCTCCAGTCGGTGCTGACCGCCGATCTCGAGACGCCCGTCCATCTGCTCGTCGGCGCCGTGCTCCTGCTGCTGGTGATGGCGTGTGTCAACCTCGCAGCGCTGTTGCTGGCGCGCGGGACCGATCGCCGGCGCGAGTTGGCCACGCGGTTGGCCCTGGGCTGCAGCCGTCGCGCGCTCGTGCGGCAACTGGTCGTGGAGAGTCTCGTGCTCGGCGCCGCCGGCGGCCTCATCGGCGCCGGGCTGAGCCAGATCGTTCTCGGCGTGATGCGGATGCAGGGCTCGGCCGTGTTGACGGACTGGTCGCGCGTCGCGCTGAGCGGACGCGTCTTCGCGGGGATCGGAATCGGCTCGCTGGCGGCCGCGCTGTTCTGCGGCGTGGTGTCTGCGCTGATCAGCAGCCGCATCGACGTCAACAACGCGCTCGTCGACAACGGGTCGCGCTCGATCGCCGGCCGCGCGCACCGGTGGGGCCGGCGAGCGCTCATCGGCGTCGAAGTCGCCCTGAGCGCCGTGCTGCTCGTCGTCACCGGACTGTTCCTGCGGACGATGGCGGGTCTGAACCGGCTCGATCCGGGCTTCGATCCGTCGCATCTCAGCGCGACCAGCGTGTCCCTGCAGGATGCGCGCTACCAATCGGCCGACGCGATCAATCGTCTCTTCACCGAGAGTCTCACGGTCCTCGAGCGCGCACCGGGCATCGAAGCCGCGGCGGTGTCGCTCGAGCTGCCTTACAGCCGCTTGTTGAACGACGTCGTGCGCTTCGCGGACGCGCCGGATTCGGCGCCGGCACGGATGGCCAATCTCACGTACGTGACGCCGGCGTTCTTCCAGACGTTGAAGATTCCGATCCGCGCGGGCCGCGTGTTCACGCTGGACGATCGGACGGGGCGTCCGCCGGTCGTCGTCGTCAACGACGCGTTCGTGCGGTATCTGGCCGGCGGTGCGAACGTCATCGGACGTGCGCTTCGCATCGACGGCAACGATCTGACCGTCGTCGGCATCGTCGGCGACATGCGGACGCGTTCGTCCGGCATTCCCGTGCCAGGCATGCCGCGCGGCCCGCTCGAAGCGCCGCCAATCGTGTTCCTGCCGGCGGCGCAGGTGTCCGACGGCTTCGTCCGCCTCGTGCATCAATGGTTCGCGCCGTACTGGACGGTGCGGACGGCGAGCGGCGTCAACGCTGACGCCGCGCTGCGCGCGGCCATCACGGCCGCCGATCCGCGGCTGCCGGTGGAAGCGACACGGAATCTGTCCGACGTGCAGGCCGACGCGACGGCCTTTCAGCGATTCATGTTACAGCTCGTCGGCGCCTTCGCCGGCATCGCGCTACTGCTCGCCGCGATCGGCGTCTACGGCGTGATCGCGCAGTCCGTGCTCGATCGCACGAGAGAGCTCGGCGTGCGACTGGCGCTGGGCGCCACGCTCGGCGGCACCATTCGACGCGTGATCTGGTCGGGAGTTGCGCTCGTCACGGCCGGCATGGCGGCCGGCGGCGCGCTCGCATGGATGGCCACGCGGATGATCGCGTCGCTGCTCTGGGGCGTGACGCCGCACGATCCGCTGACGTTCGCCGGCGTCGGCGGTCTGTTGCTCGTCGTCGCAGTCGCGTCGAGTCTGATCCCGGCGCTGCGCATCCTACGTCTCGATCCCGCGAAGATCCTTCGATCCTGACGACTACGCGTTGGCCCGGCGGGCTGAAGCCCGCCGGCTACGACGACTCGAGAGCCGGATCTCTCACCGTCTCCCACCGACTTCGTCGAGGTGCGCGAGCAGATCGGCGGGATCGGCGTAGACGCGGTACGCCCCGGCGCGCTCGAGCTCTTCCATGCCGTAGCCGCCGGACAGCAGCCCGATCCCCAGCGCGCGGGCGCGACGCGCCGCAAGCATGTCCCACACGCTGTCGCCCACGACCGACGTCGTCAGCACATCTGCGCCGAGCCGCTCGACGGCCGCGAGGAACAGATCCGGATCGGGCTTCGCGAACTTCACCTGATCGCGCGTGACGATGGGCGTGCGATCGAAGTCGACGCCGAGCGTCTCGAGCACGGGACGCGCGTTCGACATGTGGCCGCTCGTCGCAATCGCCCACGGGATGTCCGCGCGCGTCAGCTCGGCGAGCAGCTCGCGCGCGCCAGGCAGCGGCCGCACGGACTTCGACACACGCCGATACGCGTCACCGTGCAGACGCTGCAATCGTTCGATGCGCTCGGGCGCGAGATCCAGCCCCGTCTCGCGCAGCAGCATGTTCGTGAACAGCCCGCCGCTCATGCCGATCTTGCGGTGAATCCGCCAGATCGACAGCTCGATGCCCTCCTGCTCGAGCGCCTCGTGCCACGCGAGCACGTGCTGATAGACGCTGTCGACCAGCGTCCCGTCGAGATCGAAGATGAACGCGCCTTGCCGCGAAGACATGTCGTGCGCTCCTCGACGCACTCTGTCACGCGGCGCGATCAGGTCGCAAGCGCGGAAGCGCCATCACCGGCGCCTGGCGCCGAGGCGAGCCATGCGTCCAGAGACGGATGGCGCGCGGCGAGGAAGTACAACCCGTACGCCGGAAACAGGACGACCAGCGGCACGCACAGGCACGCCATGATGATCGCGAATACCAGCAGCACGACGCCGCCGGCCGCGATGACTGGCACGAGCATCCCGGGATGCTGCAGCACGTCGAAGCCGCCGACACTGACGACGACCGCAACGCCCACGAGCACCAGCGGCACGATCACGATGATGGCGGCGATGGCCACGACGATGCCGAGGACGATGGCCATCAGGATCTTGACGAGGACGTACGCCGCGAACGCGCCCGGCTCCGCGCGCATCAGCGCGATCGCCTGCCGCCACGCGTCGCGCCAGCCCCGCCGATCGACCGCCATGATCGGCGCGACGAAATCCTTGCCGAGGACGTAGACGATCGCGGCGGCGATGCCGACGACGAGAAGCAGACCGACGATCGTCAACAGGCTCGCGATCATCGCGGCCGTATTCTGACGCGCCGGATCGAACCAGCCCGCCTGCCACGCGACGGCCACGACGACGAGCACCAGCGCCGCGGCGACGATCGTCACGGTCAGTTGGAACAGGAGCTGCCAGACGAAGTACTGCCGCCCGACCGCGCGCCACTTCGCCCATCCGGCGCGAATGCCCTCACAGCGCTTCGACACGAGGGCGTCGATCAGGATGAACCGGCAGATGCTGCTGATGTACGTCCACAGGAGCAGGAGCAGCCCCACGACAACGATCACGACGACGACAATCGTGATGAGCAGCATCAGGTGCTCCTGAAACCACGCGAGGTCGGACGGCCAGGTCGAGAAATCGGGCAGGTCGCTCGACGATGGCAGCGAGGGCACGCGCGGGACGGAACGTCCGACACCGCCGCCGCCACCGAGCTCGCCCGTCGCGACGCCGAGCACGGCCAGCCGCCACCACTGGCTCCATCGAAACGGCCACAGTTGCTGTCTGGTGTGCTGGAGTGCGAGCGAGATGGCGTCGAACGCGGATCGTCGGCTCAAATGGGCACCTCGGTGGCGGGGTGCGGACACCGTACCGTCCGCGACACCTGCGGTCAAGCACGCGGCGGCGACTCTTCCGAGATATAGCGCCACTTCGTGCAAGACGGATCACGCCACGCGCCGTCGCGCCGGACACGGTGTCTAATGGAAGTGGTCGGTCCAATGACCCTGCGCGCGCCTGCTTCGTGCCAGCCGCCGCGCCGTCCCGGCGCTCGCCGGATCGGTGCCGCGGCGACGCTGCTGCTCGCGACACTGACGCTCGGGGCGCAGGCCGACTCGACGCCGCCGCCGGATCGCGACGAGGCGGCGATTGGCGCGCTGATGCAGCAGATCGAGACGGCCGCGCGCCAGGGCGATCGCGCCGCCTGGGACGCGCTGCTCGCCTCGTCGGCCAACCGGCGTGACGCGAACGCGTTCGCCGACGCCGAGCTGCGGCCGGGCGCGACGCAGGTCGTCGTCAAGATGCGCGATCGCGCGCCGCTCGACGAGCGCCGGCCCGATGCGGGTTACGCGGTCGTCGCCGACGCGTTCTTCGCGTACGGCGATCGCGCGCGCGCCTCGTCGTGGCGGATCGACGTCACGCCGGCCGGCGACGGCGCATGGCGGATCGCCGGTGCCGCGCGTCTCTCGTCGCTCGATCCGATTTATCGTCTGTCGCTCGACACGACGCGGCAGTACGACGTCTCGGACTTCACGGTCAGCGCCGAAGATCTCGAGGTCACGCTCATCCGCGGATCGGTGTTCACGGTCGACGTCGACGAGGGCGTCACCGGCCTGGTCCTGATCGGCCGCGGCCGGATGCGGTTCCATCCCGCGCCGGAGACCGAGCGCGGACAGGTCCGCATCCTGACCGGCGCCGACACGGTCACGTCGGCATTCGACGCCGCGTTCGTGCGCGTCGGCACGCTCGCCGCGCACGTCGATCCGGCGACGCTCGTGCCGCGTCCGGTCCGGCCGGATACGCTGAAGCGCGCCGACGCCGTGTTCCGCGACGAAGCGCCGAAATCGCTCATGGTCGATCTCGGTGATCTGTCGAGCGATCGCTGGTGGTCGCTGCCGGGGCCCGACGACTTTCTCGCGGAGGTGCGGACGGATCGTTACGGCACGCTGACCTACACGCGCGCCGCCAGCCAGCCGGAGGACATCTGCCTGTTCGATCGGCGGCGGCAGCGCAACATCGCCGTGTACGCGTCGACGGCGACGCTGGCCGAGCGCGGACGCTTCTACGACGAGGACGCGCTCGCGCCGTACGACGTGCTGCACTACGACGTCGACCTCGCGGTCTCGCCGAACGCGCAGCGGCTCGACGGGATCGTGCGCATGACGATCCGCGTGCGCGCGCCGTCCGTCCAGCAATTGCCCGTCAAGCTCGACGACGCGCTTCTGGTCCAGTCGGTCACGAGCGATCGATTCGGACGTCTCTTCAGCGTACGCGCGCCCGGCCAGAGCACGCTGCTCGTCAATCTGCCGGCCACGGTGATTCAGGGCACGGATTTCACGCTGACGTTCGCGTACGGCGGCCGGCTGCCATCGCAAGCGCCGAGCCGCGAGACGATCGCCGTGGCGCAGGAGGAGCCGTCGCCGCCGCGGCGCCCGCCGGCGCTGGACGAGTTGCAGCCGCGCCTCGAGCCGAGCTTCCTCTACAGCAGCCAGGTCGACTGGTACCCGCACGCGCCCGTTCCCGACTACGCGACGGCGACCCTGCGCATCAGCGTGCCCGATCCGTACGTGTGCATCGCGACCGGCCACATGCTGCCGCATCCACCGCGACGCACGTCCGACGCCGACGGCAATCCGCGCAAGGTGTACGAAGCTGCCGCCACCCGTCCGCTGCGCTATCTGTCATTCGTCGTCAGCCGGTTCAGGCGGCTCGATCACCGGACGGTCGCCTTCGACTCAACGAATGGCGTCGACGCGTCGACGACGGGCGCGGCACTCGATCTGGACGTCTTGTCGAACGTCGCACACATGCCGATCGACGGCCACGCCATCGCCGATCGCACGGCCGACATCGTCGCGTTCTATCGCGGGCTCGTGCACGACGCCCCGTACCCGTCGCTGACGCTGGCCGTGCTGGAGGACGTCCGGCCCGGCGGCCACAGCCCGGCGTATTTCGCCGTGCTGCAGCGGCCGATCGACGAGCCGGGCCTGGCGTGGCGGACCGATCCCGTTGCGTTCGCCGGCTACCCGGAGTTCTTCCTCGCGCACGAGATCGCGCACCAGTGGTGGGGACAGGCCGTGGCCGGCCGCAACTATCACGAGCAGTGGATCAGCGAAGGCCTCGCGCAGTACTTCGCCGCCCTATACGCGCAGCACCTTCGCGGCGACGAGGTCTTCGCGAGCGTGATGCGGCAGATGCGCCGCTCGGCGATCGAGGATTCGAGCGACGGCCCGATCTACCTCGGCTATCGCGTCGGGCACATCCGCGGCGACAGCCGCGCGTTCCGCGCCGTCATCTACAACAAGAGCGCGTCCGTGCTGCACATGCTGCGGCGGCTGATCGGCGACGCGGCGTTCTTCGACGGGCTGCGGCGCTTCTACGACGAGGGACGCTTCCGGAAGACGAGCACGGATCGGTTGAGGACGGCGATGGAGGCCGCGTCGGGGCGCCCGCTCGATCGTTTCTTCGATCGCTGGTTCTACGCGTCGGCGCTGCCGTCGATCTCGCTGCGCCATCACACCGAGACGAACGATGGCGCGCGCACGCTCGTGCTGCGCATCGATCAGACGGGCGAGATCTTCGACCTGCCGATCACCGTCGTGCTCACGTTCTCCGATCGCGCGCCGGAGACGATCACGATTCCAATCACGGATCGCACGGTCGAACGGCGCGTCCCGCTCGACGGCGCGCTACGCGGCGTCGACGTCAGCCAGGACGATGGCACGCTGGCGAACGTCGTCGTGACGCGCGCCGGACGGTAATCACCGTGGACATGGAGGACGTGGAGGCCGACGATCTGACCGGCGCGGCTTCGCCGGGGCCGCCGCGGAACGCGGCGCAGTCAGATCGTCCGGCTGCCGCTCCATGTTCTCCACGTCTCCATGTGAACGTCAAAGCCGACCGGCCTGCATCGCCGCGTCGGCTTCGAGGCTCGCGCGGTCGCGGCCGATCGTGGCCACCGCGAGCGTCTTGCCGCCGAGCCGATACGCGATCGTGCAGTCGCGCGCGTCGAGCGATCCGTCGATCGCGACCGCGTCCCACTTCTCCGCGTGTCCGACGTAGTTGACGACGACGTCGAAGTGCTGGCTCCAGAAGAATGGCACCTCGTCGAAGCGCTTCCGCGCGCCAAGCATGTTCTTCGCCGCCGCCTGCCCCTGACGCTCGGCGACGACCCAGTGCTCGACGCGGATGCGGCTGCCGGTGTGCGGATCGGGCCAGCGCGCGACGTCGCCGGCCGCGAAGATGCCGGGAACGCTCGTCTCGAGATGCTCGTCGACGAGGATGCCGCGATCCATCGCCAGGCCGGCCTGTTCGGCGAGCGCGATCGACGGCCGTACGCCGACGCCTGCCACGACGAGATCGACATCGATCGTCGTCCCGTCGCCGAGCGTCGCCGTCCGCCCGTCGATGCGCGCCGCGGTCGTTCCGAGATGGAACGTCACGCCCTGCGACTCGTGAACGGATCGGATGAATCGCCCGGCCTCCGCGCCCAGCACGCGCTCGAGGGGCTGGCTCTCGGGGGCGGCGACGTGCACGTCGATGCCGCGCGCGCGGAGCGACGCGGCGACCTCGAGGCCGATGAAGCTCGCGCCGATGACGAGCACGCGCCTGGCCGACTCGGCGCGGCTGACGATCGCGCGGCTGTCGGCGAACGTCCGCAGATAGCGCACGTCGATCGCCGGCGCGCCGGGAATCGTCAATCGCACGGGATCGGCGCCCGTCGCGATCAGCAGCACGCCGAACGGATACGAGGCGCCGCTTTCGAGGTGGACACGGCGCTCGCGCGTGTCGATCGACGTCACGCGCGCGCTCAGCACGAGATCGATCTGCCGGTCGCGATAGAACTCGTCCGGCCGCAGCGGGATCCAGTCCTCCTGCGCCGTGCCCGCCAGGAAGTCCTTCGACAGGTTCGGCCGATCGCACGGCGCCGACTCGTCCGCGCTGATCATCGTCAGCGGACCGTCATAGCCGTCGCGACGCAGCATGTCCGCGGCCGCCAGTCCGGCCGCGCCGCCGCCGACGATCACGATCGACGAGGGCTTCGACGCCGGCGTGCGCGGCGCCGGCTCCGGCTGCTTCTCGCGCACGAGGACGAGGTCGCCCTGCCGCTCGACGTGCCAGCACGCGATCGGATCGAGCGCCGGCGCGCCGATCGCTTCGCCGGTCTTGAGGCTGAAACACGCGTGATGCCACGGACAGCGAATCGTGTCGCCGACGACGAGCCCCTCGGCGAGCGGCCCGTGATAGTGCGTACAGTGCGCGCCGATGGCGGCGATCGCGTCGCCGCGGCGCACGAGCAGCACGTCTTCGTCGCCGACGCGGCCGGTGATCAGGCCGCCGTCCGGCACCTGCGCCAACGGCACTCCCGCCGAAAGATCCGGCGTCGATTCGTCACTCATCACGCCACCTCCTCTACTACGCCAGGATAGATCCGTAGCATCGATCCGGGACACGGGTTCCTGGGTTCTAGGTTCTAGGTTCTAGGTTCTAGGTTCTAGGTTCTAGGTTCTAGGTTCTGGGTTCTGGGTTCTGGGTTCTGGGTCGCGGCTCAGGCGACGCGTTGATGAACGCCAGCGCGGTCTCGGCGACGCGGCGCCGGCCGCTGTCGATCGTCGGCGCCCGCCCGCGGACCGCCGCCGGCAGACCGCGGACCGCGGACCGCAGCCCGCCGTCACCTCGTCGGGATGGTCAGCAGCGGCGACTGGCTTCGGATGTCGCCCGATTTCAGGAACAGCAGCAGACGGAGCAGCGCGAGCGTGCTCTTCGACGTAAGGTCGTTGTCGACGATCCAGAACCAGTGCCCGCGAAAGGCCACCTGCACGGCGGGCTGATTCGGCGGCACATCGCCGGTGCGGACGTGCATGATTGCGCCGACGACGCGCGACCAGTCGAAGAGCGAGCCGGTGGCGTCGCGCGTCGAGGTGATCCTGCCCGCAGCGCGATCGGACTCGGGCGCATCGACGGACTGCGACAGGAAGAACATCACGGCGAGGAGCGACCGGCCCTGCAACGCAATCTGCATCGGCCCGTCGGCATGCCGGGCTGCGACGATCTCGTATCGCGTCGCGGCCGGATCCAGCCCCAGCAGCCGCCGCAGCTCCGCGCCATCATCGCCGGCGGCGCTGCGGATGATGAGCGCCGTGCCGTTGTCGCCGTCGCGTTCGGTCATGACCTGACCATCGATCTGCAGACGGCGAAACAGCGTGGCGACCTGTTGAAACGTCTCGAATGCGGGCACGTAGTCCGGCGTCGGGCCAGCCGCGGCGATCGCGTTCTCGATGCCGTTGATCGATTGCACGCAGCACAGCAGCAGCCGCTCGAAGCTCCAGCCGGATTGCGAAAGCTCGGCGAGCGTGCCCGGCGCGAGCGGCGAGAGCATCCGCTGCGCGAACTCCTCGCCGCGCAGGTACGTGTAGCTGATGATCGGATTCTCGGTGAACGTCAGGCCGACGCCGCCGGTCAGCTCGGGCTCCTCGCTGACCGTAGCGCCGATCGTCGCGTTCCGCGTCAGCGTGTAGCTCGACGTGACGGATGACACGTCGACGAACAGCGGGCTGTCGCGATAGCGCAGGCGGACGAGGTTCAGCAGCAGATCCTCGTCCCAGGATCGCGACAGCGCCGCGTTGTAGTCCATGCGCGCGATCGGGATCGTCTTCGGTCCC
>CAZNMF010000352.1:0-1537 GCA_964573795.1 uncultured Solibacteraceae bacterium | reverse complement strand
CGCGCCGCGCAGCACTCGCACCGATTCTCGCGCGACGACGATCTCTTCGTTCGTGAAGACAATGCCGACGGCGACGCGGGAGCCGGCGGCCGCGATCAGGCGATCGTGCGGCACGCGCTCGCGGTTGGCGGCTTCGTCGAGCGCGACGCCGAGGAACGACATGTCGCGGCACACGCGCTCGCGGATGACCGACGAGTTCTCGCCGATGCCGCCGGCGAACGCGATCGCATCCAGCCCGTTCATCGCCGCGGCATAGGCGCCGATGTACTTCTTCACCTCGTACGCGAGCACGTCGAGCGCGAGCTCGGCGCGCGTGTTGCCCTTGGCGGCCGCCTGCTCGATGTCGCGCACGTCGCTGCTGACGCCCGACAGGCCGAGCAGGCCGCTCTTCTTCGTCAGCTCCTCGCGAAGCTGCGCGATCGTCTTGCCGGTCGTGTCCATCATGTAGAACACGGCGAACGGGTCGAGCTCGCCGGCGCGCGCCGCGTGCTCGACGCCGGACTGCGGCGAGAAGCCGAAGCTGCAGTCGACAGACCGGCCGCGATCGATCGCGCAGATCGAGCTGCTGCCGCCGAGATGGCACGAGACGATCTTCAGCTCGCTCGCCGGCCGGCCGAGCAGCTCCGGTACGCGGCCCGCGACGTAGCGATGCGACGACCCATGGAACCCGTACCGCCGCACGCCGTGCTCTTCGTACCATTCGTACGGCACGCCGTACACCGACGCGTATTCGGGCATCGTCGCGTGAAAGCCAGGCTCGAACACGGCGACCATCGGCACGCCGGGCAGCACGTCGCGGAAGATCTCCATCGCCGTGATGTAGACCGCGTTGTGCACCGGTGCGACCGGCAGGAACTCGCGCATGCCCGCGAGCAGGTCGTCGTCGACGCGGAAACTGCCGCGATAGCGCGGGCCGGCGATCACGGCCTTGAAGCCGACCGCGTCGATCGTCACGTCCGTCGCGCCGCGCAGATGCTCGAGCGATCGCTCGATCGCCGCCCGATGATCCGCAATCGCCGTCGTCGTTTGGAGGGGCGTCTGCGTGCCGGTTGTCGTGGTGACGATCGCGTCCGCGCTGCCGATGCGCTCGATCTTCCCGCGCGCGATCACGCGCTCGCCGTCCATGTCGACGAGCTGGTACTTGAGGGACGTCGATCCCAGGTTCGGAACGAGGACCTTCACAGGCTAGCTCGCTTTGGCTTGTTTCTGATGATGCTGGACGAGCAGGGCGATCGCGATCGACTGAATCTTCGTCTCAGCGCTCTCGGCGCGCGAGAGCAGCACGAGCGGCACCTTCGCGCCGACGACGATGCCGCCGGACTTGCCCTGGCCGAAGTAGAGCATCGCGCGGAACATGATGTTCGCGGCTTCGATGTTCGGGCAGATGAAGACGTCGGTGTTCTCGACGATCGGGCTCTGGATGTTCTTGCGGTCCGCCGCGAACTTGCTCATCGGCACGTCGAGCGCGATCGGGCCCTCGAGATGCGCGCCAGTGATCTGGCCGCGGCGGTTCATGCCGACGAGCGCGGCGGCGTCG
>CAZNMF010000351.1:0-13528 GCA_964573795.1 uncultured Solibacteraceae bacterium | reverse complement strand
TAGACGATCCACAGCGCGCCGTCCTTGTCGAGGCGGAACATCTCCTCGAAGCCCATCTTGTTGACGTAGAAGTCCAGCGATCGATCGATGTCCTTGACGCGGATCGCGACGTGTCCCAGCGACGTGATGCCCTGCATGTCTGCCTTTCGCATGTACGCCGTGGCGCCCATGGCGGCACGGCGAGTTGTGACGAAAGGGTCATCCTACATCGGCTCACGCCCGGCGCGAATCGGCGCCGGCGATTCACCTGTCGGGTTGAACCCTTTGCGCTGCGACAGGAATGCGCGTATAGTCTCATGTGTCGAAGGACAAGGTGTCATCACGATCGGAGACGGCCCATGCTGCGAGATCTCTGGAACGACCTCGGCTACCGCCTTCGTGCGCTGCTGCGCCGCGGCGACGTCGAGCGCGAGCTGCACGCGGAGCTTGCGGATCATCTCTCGCGCGAAGCCGCCAGGCTCGAGCGAGAGGGGCTCCCGCCCGCCGAGGCGCGGCGGCAGGCGCGCATGGCGTTCGGCGCGGTCGAGGACGTGAAAGAGCGCAGCCGCGAGGCGCGCGGCACGGCCTTCGTCGAATCCCTTGTCCTGGACGTGCGGTACGCGATTCGGGGCCTGCGCGCGCGGCCGGCGTTCGCGCTTGGCGTCGCGCTGACGCTGGCGCTCGGCATCGGCGCCAACGCCGCCATGTTCGGCATCGTCGATCGCTTGCTGCTTCGTCCGCCGGCGTACTTGAAAGATGTCGATCGCGTGCATCGTGTCTATTTCGCGCAGATGAACCGCGGCTCAGAAGTCGTCGATGGGTACATGTCGATCGGCAACTATCTCGACGTCGCGCGAGAGACGAGCTCGTTCCAGACGATGGCCGCGTGGGCGACGCAGCGGAGGGCCGCGGGCGACGGCGCGTCGACGAAGGAACTGCTGGTCACCGGCGCGAGCGCTGGATATGTCGGGATGTTCGACGCACAGCCGGTCGTCGGCCGCTGGTTCGGCGAGGCCGAAGATCGTCTGCCGACGGGCACGCCAGTCGCCGTGCTCGGCTACACGTACTGGCAGGTCGCGTTCGGCGGGAACCGCGACGTCCTCGGCCAGACGCTGAAGATCGGTGCCACGCCGTTCACGATCGTCGGCGTCGCGCCGAAGGACTTTACCGGGATGGACAGCAACGTCGTGCCGGCCGTGTACGTGCCGTTCGCCGCATTCGTCTGGGACTCGCGGCCCGAGGATCACGTCGCCGACTACCACTGGCATTTCTTTCAGATGGTCGCGAAGCGCAAGCCAGATGTTGCCGCCGCTGCTGCGACCGACGACCTGACGGCCGCGCTCAATCGCAGCTGGATCAAGAGTGGGAGGTCGGAAGCCGACCGTGTCGCGTCAAAGCCGCGCGCGATCCTTGGTCCGGTGCAGTTCGAGCGTGGTCCGGTGGCGCGGCCGGACTCGCAGGTCGCGGCCTGGGTCGGCGGCGTGGCCGCGATCGTGCTGCTCATCGCGTGCGCCAACGTCGCGAATCTGCTGCTCGCGCGCGCGGTGGCTCGCGGCCGCGAGATCGCGATGCGCCTGGCGCTCGGCGTCAGTTTCGCGCGCCTCACACGTCAACTGCTCGTCGAGAGCGCGCTGCTCGCGTGTGTCGGCGGCGCAGGCGCACTGCTCGTCGCGCAAGGCATCGGCGCCGTCGTGAGCGCGCGCATGCTCTCCGTCGACGCGCCGCCGCCCGCACTCGCCGATCCGCGCACCGTCGCCATCATTCTGCTGACGACCGCGCTCGCGGCGCTCATCGTCGGCATGACGCCGGTGTTGTACGCGCGCCGGACGAATCTCGTGCAAGCGCTTGGCGGCGGCAATCGCCTCACCGACGGTCGCGCGTCTCGAACGCGCACGTGGCTGCTCGCCGCGCAGTTGTCGCTCTCCGTTGCGCTGCTCATCGGCGCCGGCCTTTTCGTCCGGAGCTTTCAGAACGCGCGCGGCCTGCATCTCGGGTACGACGTCGATCCGATCGTCGTCGTCAGCGAACATCGCCGCGGCCCTCAGAGCTCGCCGGGCGCGGCTTGGCACGGCGTGGAGGCGCGCTTGGCGGAAGCGGCCGCGCGTCTGCCAGGCGCTGTATCGGCATCGCCGGCCGCGAGCATTCCGTTCTGGGGATACGAAGGACGGAATCTGTCGACCGACGCGCGAGGCAGCGACGAGATCGACACGCTCGGCAACTTCCTTCTACAGGCCGGCACGCCGGACTACTTCGCGACGATGGGCACACACATCGTTCGAGGCCGCGGGTTCGCGACGACCGATCGCGCCGCCGGTCCTCCCGTGAGCGTCGTGAGCGAGAAGATGGCGCGCGCGTTGTGGCCTGGACGCGATCCGATCGGACAGTGCCTCTACATTCACGAGAGATCCGAACGAGGGCCGTGTCGCACGGTCGTCGGCATTGCCGAAGATGCGCACGTCCAGGATCTCGATGATGCACGCGAGTTCATGTACTACGTGCCGATCGCGCAGTATCCGGAGGACGATCCGACGGGCACTGTGCTCGTGCGCGTGAGTGGACACGCGGAGGACTTCGTCGAGACCGTGCGTCAGGGCCTGCAGCCGTTGATGCCCGGCGACGGCTACGTCACCGTCGTGCCGTTCTCGGACATGCTCGCCGCGCCGCTGCGAAGCTGGCGGCTTGGCGCGACGATGTTCGTCGCGTTCGGCGTGCTGGCGCTCATCGTCGCGTCCGTCGGCCTCTACAGCGTCGTCGCATACGGCGTCGCGCAGCGGACGCGCGAGATCGCGATTCGCCTCGCGCTGGGCGCGACGCGGCAGAGCGTGCTCGGCCTCGTCTTGCGCGGCGGTCTCAAACCTGTGATCGCGAGCGTGGCGATCGGTTGCGCGATCGCGCTCGGCGCCGCGCGTTGGATGGCGCCGCTGTTGTTTCACGTCTCTCCGCGCGATCCGCTCGTCTACGCGACCGTCGCCGGCGCGCTACTCGTCGTCGCCGTGATCGCGATGTGCCTCCCCGCGCGCGGGGCGACGCGGGTGGATCCGAACAGCGTGCTGCGGGCGGAGTGAGGACATCTGGTCATCTGGCTATCGGATCATCGGATCATCGGGACGGCTCCGGACTCGATCACCGCAGCGTCAGCTCGAGGCCTCTGGCGCGCAGCAGCGCCGACAGCCGAGCCCAGTTCCGCTCGAGGTCGCGTACGGCGTCGCCGTCGGCGAGGGACGCGTTGAAGACGGGCGAACATTCCGTCTCAGTGTGAACCGGACACCCATCGTGCATCATGGCCTGCGAGAGCAGGACCTTGCGCAGCGAGATCTCGTAGTGCTGGCCGCAGGCGGCGCAGGGGACTCGAACCGCGGCGGATTCCAGCAGATCCGGCGTGTCCGAGCCGTTGCCGGGCGTGGACTTCTCGTTCATGACGTTCCGCCTTCCATATCCATCAGACTAGCTGGCGGTCGGCGAGCACGCAACCCGAGCTGACGGATGGAAGGGCCGATCGATGCGGTGCAATCGGAGATCCGATGACCCGATCGCCAGATGTCCCGATGTCCCGATGTCCCGATGACCCGATGATCCGATAGCCAGATGTCACTACTCGCCCCTGATGATCTCCGCGGGATCGATGCGGGAGGCGCGCAGCGCGGGAGACACGCAGGCGGCCAGGGCGACGAGCATCAGCGCCAGAGGCACCATAACGAACATCGCGACGTCGAACGTCGGCAGGCCGCGCACGACACTCGATGCCGCGCGCAGCGCAATCGCCCCGAGCACGAGACCGAGACCGATCCCGACGCCGAGGACGATCGCGCCATCGCGGAGCACGAGACCGACGATGTCCCGGCGCGTGGCGCCGAGCGTCGCGCGAATGCCGAGCTCGCGCGTCCGTTGCGCAGCCGAGTACGAGACGATGCCGTAGAGCCCGATACACGCGAGTCCGAGCCCGATCGCCGCTGCCGCAGCCAGAATGCCGGCCGCGAGCCGTCGCGGGTACAGAATCTCGCCCGCGATGTCGTCCAGCGTTCGGACGCGGGTGACTTGGGCGGACGGGTCGGCGCCGAGAACGGCCTTCCTCACCGAGGCCATCAGCGCGCTGCGATCGCCATGGCCGCGAACGAGCAGATTGCCGAGCATTGGACGTGCCTGCTGACCGATCGCTTCATAGACGACGGGATGGACCCGGCCATCAGCGAGCACCGAGTCGACGTCGTTGACGACGCCGATGACCTCGAGCCAGTCTGGTTGGGCGCCGCGATCGGACGCGAGAGCGATCGAACGGCCCACGAGATCGGCGCCGCCGAACGCGGCCGCGATCGACGCGCTCACGACCGCGGTGCGCGTGCCAGAGGCCGCGGCGAAGCGCTCGCGCTCGTCGAACGTACGGCCCGCGATCGGGTGCATGTCCATCACGTCGAAATAGCCGTCGGACACGAGGACCTCGACCGCCGAGATCGGCGATGGCCGCGCGGATTGGGCGGCGCGCCGCTCGAGGACAGGCTTCTCGACGTCCGGAAGGCCGCGGAGCGGTAACCGCGACGCCAGCGCGAACCGATCGACGCCGGGCGTGGCCGCGAGCGCGTCGATGACGTTGCGCGCGAACACGCGGTCGCGTTCCGCGTCGATCCGATCGACCCGGATCATGCCGAGCGTCCACGACATCAGATCCATCTGTCCGCGGCTGATCTCGAAGGCCGTCGTGCCGCTCGTGCGATAGCCGAGTTCGCGCGACTCGACCTGCTGCAGGGCGCGCACGTGTACCGCCGCCACGAGCAGCAGCACCAGCGAGACGGTGACTTGCGGGACGACGAGCCAGCGGGCGAACGATCGGCCGGAATCGCGCGAGCCGACCACGCCGGAGCCCAGCGCCTGCAGCAGCCGGACGCGCGTGGCTTGCAGCGCCGGCGTCAGCCCGACGAGCACGCCTGTCGCAAAGGCGCCGCCGACGGCGAAGGCGAGCACACGCGCGTCGATGGCCATCGGCACGTTCAGCATCTCGGGGGTGACGGCGGAGAACAGACGGACCAGGGCCATCGCGACGCCGACGCCGACGAGTGCGCCCGAGCCCGAGAGCAGAAGGCTTTCGGTCAGGATCTGCCTGAACAATCGAGGCCCTGCCGCTCCGAGCGCCTGCCGCACGGCGACCTCGCCCGACCGGCTCGCGCCGCGCGCCAGAAGGAGGCCCGCAATGTTCGCGCAGGCGATCACAAGCACGAGGGCGGAGACGGTGGTGACAGCCGCGAGCGCGGCCGTCGGAACGAGACGCGCGTCCGGATGGGATGGGTCGTCGACGTCAGAAATCCTGACGACCGGGAATCCCTTGTTGCGGTAGATCTCCCACGGCCACGCGGAAGCTTTGATCCGTTCCCATTGCCGGCGGACGAGCTCCGGTGTCTTCGTCGCGACCACTGACCGGAGTGCCTCCACGTCGACTCCCGGCTCGAGCCGGGCGATGGGGCCGAGGTCCCAGACTCCGCCCGCAACCTGGTTGTGCGGCACCCACCACTCCGACGGGTGCAACGGCGAGGCCAATCCTTGAAATCCCTCCGGGGCGATGCCGATGATTCGAAAGAACCGCCCGTTGATGCGGAGAAGCCGCCCGATCGCATCATCGTCGCCGCCGAGCCGCTTCGTCCAGAAATCATGACTGACGACGACGGTGAGGTCCGGATTGGCGGGGTCATCGTCGTCGACGCGAAACGCGCGGCCTCGCTCGCACGTGACGCCGAGCAGGTCGAAGTAGTTGGCTTCGACGATCTCGCCGCTCAGCACGGACGTGACTCCGTCGACGGAGACGCTCGCGCTCGTGTTGCTGTGGGCCGTGAACGTCGCGAGCGTCCTGGCGGCGTCTCGAAGGACCGCCGCATCCTCTCGCTCGACCTGCCCCATCACTCCGCCATGTGGGGCTCTGGTCTGCAGGTAGACGAGTCGCTCGGGCTGCCTGACGTGCAAGTCCCGGAAGAACAGGCCGTTGATGACGCTGAACAGCGTGGCGTTCGTCCCGATGCCGAGGGCGAGGACGGCGATGGCGGTGATTGTGAACGCGGGGCTGCGGCGCATCAGCCGCGCGCCGTAGCGGACGTCCTGCCAGAGCGTTTCGAACCAGTGCCACCATCGGCGCTCCCGGAACCCCTCGCGCGCTTGCGCGATCCCGCCGAATGCCGCTCGGGCACGGCGTCTCGCCTCGTCCGGCGCCACACCGCGATCGCGCAGTCGCGCCTCCTCGGCCTCGACGTGCGCGCGGATCTCCTCCTCGAAATCCTCGAGCGGTCGCCGGCGCCACCACGTCATGGCTACGCGCCCTCGCCGCTCGGCCCGAGAATCCGCGTGATGGCCGCGGCGAAGCGATGCCAGTCGCTCGTGCGTCGCGTCGCGGCCGCGCGTCCGGCGCGGGTGAGGCTGTAGAAACGCGCCCGGCGGTTGTTCTCGGACGTGCCCCACCTGGCGGTCACGAGGCCCTTGGATTCCAGGCGCTGGAGGGCGGGGTAGAGCGATCCGTGATCGACGAGCAGCACCGACTCGGACTGCTGCTCGATCGCCACCGTGATGCCGTGGCCGTGCCGCGGGCCGGCGAGGAGCGTCTTGAGGATCAGGACGTCGAGCGTGCCCTGGAGCAGCGCCATGCGCTCGTCGGCGGTCTTTCTAGGAGTCATCCTACCAGAGCATGCGCGGCCGGCGGCCGGGTGTCAAGGGCGCCCGATGTCTCCGGGACGAGTCGCCGGCGCTCCGATGCCATCGGCCATGTGGCGCGCTATACTGCGCCACATGGCCACAGCCGCGCCCAGGCCCGCTCGTGCGCGTCAGACGAGATCGGCGTCCAAGACCGCGCGGCCGAGACGATCGGGGATCGAGCGTTTTCGCGACTTCCTTGGACGCGGACGTCCGGGGCCGCACCATCACGTCGTGCTCCTGGGGCTCGAGACGTTCAACCCGCGGGAGCTTCTGCAGGCCGTCGCCGAAGGTCTGCCGTACAGCGCGTTCGCTGCATTTCTCGCCAACACGTCGATGTCCGTCGGCGACGTCCTCCTGCTGCTGGACATCCCGCCGCGCACGCTGACGCGCCGCAAGCAGGAAGGCCGCTTCCGTCACGACGAGTCGGATCGGCTGATGCGGGCCTCGCGCGTCTTCGCCCGGGCGCTCGGCTTGTTCGAGGGCGATCGTGCCGCGGCGATGCACTGGCTGGCCGAGCCGCAGAAGGCGCTCGGCGGCGAGCGCCCGCTCGTCCTCGCGCGGACCGAGCTCGGCGCGCTCGAGGTCGAACGGCTCATCGGCCGCCTCGAGCACGGCGTGTTCACGTAGTGCGAACCGCCTGGCGCATCGTCAAAAGACAATTCGTGGCGACGGCGTTCACCGGCGAGGGCGCGTTGCTCTATGGCGGCCGGTGGAACTCGCCGGGCGTGCCCGTCGTGTACGTCGCCAGCTCGCGTGCGCTGGCGATCCTGGAAATGGCGGTGCACCTCGACCGAGCCACACTCCTGAGCTCGTTCGCGCTCATTCCCTGTACGTTCAGTGAACGCCTCATGGCCGCAGTCGATCGACGCGCGCTGCCTGCGCGATGGCGCCAGGATCCGCCACCCGCCGAGCTGGCGGTCATCGGCGACAGGTGGATCGTGCAGGCGCGCTCTGCGGTTCTGGCCGTGCCGAGCGCGATCGTCGACGACGAGACGAACTTTCTGTTGAATCCCGCACACCCGAGATTCGCCGAGATCAGGATCGGCCAGTCGAGCGACTTCGCGTTCGACCCGCGTTTGATCAAATAGCGCAGCGGATCACCTTTCACGTCAGCCGCTGCAGGCTGCGGCCAGACGCTTACCCGGCCAGCGTCGCCGCCTGTTTCGGGTCGAGGACGAATGCGGTGTGCGCGGCGATGATCTGCCAGCTTCCGTGTCGCTTCGCCCAGACGTTCGTCGTTCGATAGCGGCGGTGGACATCGACGCCGTCGCCCTTGAGCTCCACGACGAACCGGTAGCTGGCGACCGCTGTGTCGCCGAGCGGCACGACGGTGAGATCTTCCTTGCGGTACGTCGTCGCGATCGGCGTGCCGCCGGCCGCGGCCTGTTGCCGCATGGCCACGCCACGCTTCGCTTCGTCGATCAACGCCGCTTTGCCGCATGCCGTCTCGCCGAGAACGTTCGTCAGCATGACGTCTTCGGCGTAGAGATGGTCGAGCGCGTCGACGTCCACGGCTTGCGACGCGCGTGTCAGTTGTTCTTCGAGTGCGAGAATGTCCTGTGCTTGCGGTTGGGGCATGGAGCCCTCCTTTTCTTCCGCGAGCGTAGCGGTGCCGGCGTTCGAGCGTCCCGAAGGTTTTGCTAAGATTCGCCTAAATCGCCCATGGCCCGTCATGAGGTGTACGCGTTCGGCCCGTTCCGGCTGGACGTCGGGGACCGCCGTCTCTCGCAAGGTGACGCGACGATTCATCTCGCGCCGAAGGCGCATGACGTGCTGGTGGCGCTGGTGCGAGACGCCGGCCGCCTCGTCACGAAACACGATCTGCTCGCGCGCGTGTGGGCTGACGCGTTCGTCGAAGAGGGCATTCTCGCCGTTCACGTTTCCAGCCTTCGAAAAGCGCTCCGTGATACGCACCGTCCGCCGGTGTATATCGAGACGGTCTCACGCTCGGGCTATCGATTCATTGCACCGATCGCCCGCGTGACGTCGGGACGCGTTGCGCCGGCCGGTGATGCGCCGCATCCGCCTGAGGCTCTGGCCCTGGTCGGCCGCGGACGATCGCATCTGTTCTCCGCGTCGTACTTCGAGCTGCCGGAGGCGGTGTCCGCCTTTCAGTCCGCCATCGACATCGATCCCGCATACGCCGCTGCACACGCGGGGCTGGCGCTCGCGCGATGCGCGCAAGCCTCGCTGCGCGCCGCGCCTCATGTCGCGGCGTACACCGACGCGAAAGCGTCGGCGTTGCGCGCGCTCGCGTTGGATCACGAGTGTGCCGACGCGCAGGTCGCACTCGGCGTGGTGCTGTTCCTGAGCGAATGGGATTGGATCGGCGCCGAGCGCAGCCTGCGACGGGCGCTCCAGCTCAGTCCCGGACATCCCGAAGCGTGCGTGCACTACGGCAGCCTCTTGGAAGCGCTGGGGCAGCTCGACGAGGGGCTCCGGATGAAGGAGATGGCGCTCGAACGGCATCCGGCGTCGCCGTTCGTGCTCGTCGGGATCGCTTCGTCGTACTGGCATCAGCGCCGATATGGCGAGACACGGGCCTTGGCGCACCGGGCGCTCGAGTGCGACGCGCGCCACTTGCTGGCGCGCGAGCTCCTCGTCGGCGCGTACATGAAGCAAGGCGATTTCGACGCGGCCATGCGCGAGAGCGTCACGCAGGCCGAGTCGTTCGGCGCGCCCGGTGAGGCGATCGCGAACATCAAAGCGCTGTGCGTCCGGCTCGAGGCGGCGTATGCCAGCGGAGGATCGGCGGCGGTGGCCCGATGCGCGCTGCGAGAGACGCCGGCCGCTGCGGCCGCTGATGGTGCGGCGGCGATTCGCCTCGCGGTCCTGAGCGCCGACGCGGGCGATCTCGATGCGGCGTTTGTCCATCTCGATCGCGCGATCGAGAGCCGAGACCCGTCGCTCGTTCATCTCGCCGTCGCGCCGCAATGGGACGGTTTGCGCGAGGATCCGCGATTCCGCGATCGCCTGTCGCGCATGAGAATCCCGTTCGGAACATCTGGGCCAATTTCCGGATCGACGTAGACGGCGGGCGCCCGCCAACGACGTACACACATGACCGCAGCGGCGTACCTCGTCGTGTCACCTGAGGATCCGATGTCGAGCGCGTTTTCGGATTCGACGTAGCCGGCGGGCTTCAGCCCGCCGGGCGCCCCGGGGCGTAAAGCCCTGCGGCTACGAATAGTCGTGCGATGCGGAAACGAAAACTGTTCTACACCGCCGCCCAATGTCCCGCTGCGATCTCACGCAGCGGCAGCGGCTCGAACGTGCGGGCATCGTAGGCGACGCGGGTGCGCGCGGCGGAGGGGGTGAGCGCCGGCACCGCTGACAGCAGCGCGCGCGTGTACGGATGCGCGGCGTCGCGGAACAGCGAGTCGGCCGGCGCGAGCTCGACGAGGCGACCGCGGAACATGACGGCGACGCGCGTGCAGACCTGCTGCACCAGCCGCAGATCGTGCGCGATGAAGAGATACGTCAGGCCGAGCCGCTGCTGCAGATCGAGCAGCAGATTGACGACCTGCGCCTGGACCGACACGTCGAGCGCCGACACGGGCTCGTCGGCGACGACGAACGACGGCTCGAGCGCGAGCGCGCGGGCGAGGCCGATGCGCTGGCGCTGGCCGCCGCTGAACTCGTGCGGATACTTCGACACCGCGTCCGCGTCGAGGCCGACGAGCTCGAGCAGCTCGCGCACGCGCGACGCACGCTCCGCGCGCGTGCCGACGCCGTGAATGACCAGTGGCTCCTCCACGATCGTTCCGGCGCGCATGCGCGGATCGAGCGACGAGTACGGATCCTGAAAGACGATCTGAAAGTTGCGTCGCGCCGCTCGCAGCTCGCGCGGCGACAGCGCGAGCACGTCCGCATCCTTGAACCGTACGGATCCCGACGTCGGCTCGATCAGCCGCAGCACGCATCGTCCTGTCGTCGTCTTGCCGGATCCCGATTCGCCGACGAGCCCGAACATCTCGCCCGGCTCGATCGCGAAGCTCACCTCGTCGACCGCGCGCACGACGCCGCTCGTGCGCGCGAACGCGCCGCCGCGCCGGTACTCCTTGACGAGGTTGCGCACGTCCAGCAGCGGTGTCGTCACGCGCGCCGCTCCCCGTGCAGAAAGCACGACACCTCGTGGCCGTTGTCGACGATGACCGCAGGCGGCAGGGCGTCGCACGCGGCGAAGCGATCGGGGCAGCGCGGCGCGAACGCGCAGCCGGCGGGACGGTCGGCAATCGAGGGCACCTGGCCGGCGATGGTCTGCAGCCGCGCGCCCGCGTGCACGCCGGGCACGGACGCGAGCAGCGCTCGCGTGTACGGATGCCGCGGTGCGTCGATGATCTGCCGCACCGGCCCGATCTCCGCGATGCGCCCGGCGTACATGACCGCGACGCGATCCGCCATCTCGGAGACGACGCCGAGATCGTGCGTGATGAGAAGCAGCGACAGATTGAACGTCCGCCGCATCTCGCGCAGCAGGTCGAGAATCTCCGCCTGCACCGTGACGTCGAGCGCGGTTGTCGGTTCGTCGGCGATCAGGAGCGACGGCTCGGCGCACAGCGCGAGCGCGATCATCGCGCGCTGGCGCAGGCCGCCGCTGAGCTGGTGCGGATATTCGTCCGCGCGACGTGCCGGATCGGGCACGCGGACCGCGTCGAGCAGCTCGATCGCGCGCTGGCGTGCGGCTGCGCCGCGCGCCAGGCCGTGGACGCGCAGCGTCTCGGCGATCTGCTGGCCGATCGTGTAGACGGGATCGAGCGCGACCATCGGCTCCTGGAACACGAAGCCGATGCGGCGGCCGCGGACGCGTTGCATCGCGCGCTCGTCGAGCGACGACAGGTCGACGTCCTCGAGTGTCACGCGGCCGGCGGCCACGCGCCCCGGCGGCGCGACCAGCCGGACGATCGACAGCGCCGTCACGGACTTGCCGCTGCCCGACTCGCCGACGAGCCCCAGCGTCTCCCCGCGCCGCACGAAGAACGACACGTCGTCGACCGCGGCGAGCTCACGGCCATCAGGGCGACGAAATACGGTCCGCAGGTGCGAGACCTGCAGCAGCGCGTCGGCGGCGTTAGATGGCGTGCTCACGATGCTCGCCGAAGACGCGCCGCAGCGCGTCGGACATCTCGCCGAGGGTCGAGCGCCGCTCGGCTGCCGCGATCAACGGCGGCATCAGGTTCCCGCCGCCACGCGCCGCCTGCTCGAGATCCTGCAGCGCCGCACGCCACGCGGACTCGTCCCGCCCGGCCCGTACCGCCGCCACGGCGGCCTTCTGGTTCCGCTCGATCGAGGGGTCGATCCGCAGGATCTCTATCGCCGGCGGATCGTCCGTCGCGTAGCGGTTGACGCCGACGATGACCTGGTCGCCGCGATCGATGGCCTGCTGCGTCGCGTACGCGGCGTCTTGAATCTGACGTTGAATCCAGCCCTGCTCGATCGCGACGAGCGTGCCGCCCATCGCGTCGATCGCCGCGATCGTCGTGCGCGCCGCCTCTTCGATCTCGCGCGTGCGCGCTTCGATCTCCCACGACCCGCCCATCGGATCGACGACGCTCGCGACGCCGGTCTCGGCGGCGATGATCTGCTGCGTGCGTAGCGCGAGGCGCGCGGCGTCCTCGGTCGGCAGCGCCAGCGCCTCGTCGCGGCCGTTGCAGTGCAGCGACTGCGTGCCGCCGAGCACGGCCGCCATCGCCTGCAGCGCGACGCGGACGACGTTGTTGTCCGGCTGCTGCGCGGTGAGCGTGCTGCCGGCCGTCTGTGTGTGGAAGCGCAGCTGCATCGCGCGCGGGCTCGTGGCGCCGAAGCGATCGCGCATCACGTGCGCCCACAGGCGCCGCGCGGCGCGGAACTTGGCGATCTCCTCGAGGAAGTCGTTGTGCGCGGCGAAGAAGAACGACAGCCGCTGGCCGACGCGATCCACCGACAGGCCAGCCGCGCGCGCGGCCTCGACGTACGCGATCGCGTTCGCGATCGTGAACGCGACCTCCTGGACCGCCGTCGATCCCGCCTCGCGCATGTGATAGCCGCTGATGGAGATCGTGTTCCAGTTGGGCAGCTCGCGCTCGCACCACGCGAAGATGTCGGTGACGATGCGCAGGGAATGGCGCGGCGGGTAGATGTACGTCCCGCGCGCGATGTACTCCTTCAGCACGTCGTTCTGTACCGTGCCGGACAGCCGATCGCGCGCGATGCCGCGCCGCCGCGCGACGGCCACGTAGAAGGCCAGCAGGATCGCCGCCGTCGCGTTGATCGTCATCGACGCGGAGATCTGGTCGAGCGGAATGCCGTCGAACAGCGTCTCCATGTCGTCGATCGAGTCGATGGCCACGCCGACGCGGCCGACCTCGCCCTCGGCCAGCGGCGCGTCCGAGTCGTAGCCCATCTGCGTCGGCAGATCGAACGCGACGCTCAGGCCGCTGACGCCCTGCGACAGCAGATAGCGATACCGTGCATTCGATTCCGCTGCCGTGCCGAACCCGGCATATTGGCGCATCGTCCACAGCCGGCCCCGGTACATCGTGGGCTGGATGCCGCGCGTGTAGGGAAAGACGCCCGGATCGACGTCGCCGGGCTCGAGCGGGCCGGGCACGTCGCCCGGCCGCGCGACTGGACGAGACATGACGGCATTGTAAGTGAGGCCGCTCGGCGGCTTTGGCGTACACGCGCGTCGATCGCGCGCGCAGTGACAAGATTGGCGTTTGACACCCTCGCGGACGAGTCTCTAAAATGCCGCAGGTCTACGGTTTGGGCTTCATCTTCCTGATGTCCCGCACGCCCAGCTCTCGCGAACAGACGGTCCCCGAGACCTCCCCGCTCGAGGTGCTGGTGTCTGCTGCCGGCTGCACTGCAGCCTGGAGGTTCGCATGGACTCGCTCGTGAACCA
>CAZNMF010000350.1:0-3521 GCA_964573795.1 uncultured Solibacteraceae bacterium | reverse complement strand
ATCCCGTGCCGCACGCGTCGGGCCATGGCCTCGGGACGCACTTCACGCGCACGCTCGGCGGGGAAGTCTGGCTGGGGCCGACGGTGCGCTACGTCGAGGACAAGCAGGACTACGAGCGCGACCGCGCGCCGGTCGAGTCGTTTCTGGAGCCGGCGCGCGCGCTCGTGCCGGCCATCACGCTGGCGGACCTGCGTCTCGGCGGCACGGGCATCCGGCCGAAGCTGCATCCCCCTTCCGAGCGCTTTGCGGATTTTCTGATTCGGCGCGATTCGCGCAATCCACGCGTGATCCACGCCGCCGGGATCGAGTCGCCGGGGTTGACGGCCTGTCTGGCGGTGGGGGAGATGGTGGCGGGGATGGTGTAGCGGGCGGCGGGCTGCGGTCCGCGGTCCGCAGGCGACCGCCTGCAGACCGCGGACCATGGACCGTGGCTATTTCGGCCCGACCAGCGTCCAGATCGCGGCGACGCGACCAACTGTCACAGGCGTGAAACCAGGTCCGTTTTGTCCCTGGATATAGAGGAAGATGAAGACATCTCCAGTCGCTGTGTTCTGAAAGGCAACGTCTGGATGGCCGTCCAGATTATAGTCGCCGACCGCTCTCAATCTCAACGCGGCGTTGTTGATTGCCACGTCGGCTGAGCCGACCGCGATGGTGCTGTTCAAATACCAGACGGACAGATTGCCTGTACTCGCCTGCTGCCATATCAAGTCGAGCTTGTGGTCGCCGTTGAGATCGGCGACGCCGACGACTTGCCAGCCTGCTGGCGCACTAATGGGGTTCATTCCGGCGTCCGTCATGTAACTGCCCTGGAATGGATTCATCGTGCTGGCTACGCCGCCGGACGAGGTCATGAACCAGAAATAGATTTGCTGGGTCGCCAAGTTCTGCCAGACGAGATCGGTCTTGCCGTCGCCATTGAAGTCGCCGGTCGCGACCACACGCCAGGCGGGGCTCGCGCCGAGCACCTGCTCTCCGACCTTCGTCGTGCCGTTCATGACGAAGAGCACGAGCTGACCGGTCGTCTGGTTCTGGTAGAGCACATCGGGCTTGCCATCGCCGGTGAAGTCGCTCGTGCCCACGACCGTCCATCCTGCGGGAACGTTCTCGTTGACGAGGTACGCGCCGCTTGCGAAGGTCAGGTTGCTGTTCAGGAACCACGAGTAGACCTGCCCGGGGGCGCCAGCATTCTGATACACGAGCTCCGGCTTGCCGTCCGCGTTGAAGTCGCCGTTGACCACGGCAGGCACGACCGGGCAGCCGTTGGCCGTCTGCGCGAAGACGCTCGGGCACGAGTCCTGGCTGTCAGGCACACCGTCGCCGTCCGTATCCGTCGGCGGCGGAGGCGGTGGCGGGGGAGGCGGCGGCGTGCAGTTGCTGCCGCAGTCGAAGGACGGCCCAGGCGTCCCGGCCGCCGGGAGCTGGAATCGTTCGAACTCTGCGGCGGCATAGTCGATCGTATAGCTCACGCCAAAAATGCCGCTGCTGGCTGCCCTGACTGTGGGATTGAACGTGCCCAGCCTTTGACCCGCGATCGTCTGCGTCGACATGTTGAACGTCGCCGTCAGCGGCGTTCCGGCGGCATCGAAAATGGCGCCCGCAATGATGCCGGGATTCGGATCGAGCGCTCGCATGCTGGCCATTAGCACGCGCCTCGATACGTAGTCGTAGTCGAGCGCCGGGAAGCCGACGGCTTGGCTGCTGGACATCGCGACGTACTCCACCTTCGGCAGCGCGCCCGACGTTGCCGTGCTCGGAACGAACCGCGCCATCGAGACACGTGATCCTGGGATCAACAACGTCCAGGTCGAGAGAAACCCGTCCGCCTCCGGAAGGTAGGCGATCGCCGGCTCGAGAACTGCCGGTGAGGCCGAGAGGACGACAAGGCTCGAGCTGACCGCGCCTGTGGATCCGTTGAGCAAATACGCGAACATCCCGACGCCAGCGCCGAGAGGGTTGTCGCCGAGAAACTGCACGCAGAAGCGATTGCGCTGCCAGTCGTAGGCTAGCGCTGGTGCTCCTTTTCCTCCGCCACCAGAGGTAACCGGAATCGCCGATCCGGCCGCGCTGCCATCAGCGTTGAAGAGTCGGACGGAGACGTTTACCGCGCCAGCGTGCTCTTCCCACGCGGCCAGGAACTGCGAGGTCGCCGGGTTGAAGGCCACGTCGCCCGTGGCCTGATAGGTCGTCTTGGTCGCTGTCAGGGAACCCGGTGACAACGGGATACCGGCAGCAGTCACCGCCCCGCCCGTCGTGCCCGTACCCGTATAGCGAACGACCGCTCCATAGATGCCCGCACAGTCCGGGCAGTTCTGGTCCGCGGTGTACTCGACGAAGAAGGCGTCGGCGCCGCTGCCACGCGAGTAGGCGACGCGCGGTCTGGCGCCAAAGGTCAACATGTTCGTCGAGATGACGAACTCTTGTCCGAGAATCGCGCCGTTCGCCCCGATAAAGCGTCCGACGACGCTGAGCCTGCCGCCGACGTTCTTCTCGAAAACATGCAGATACACCTGATGCTTGTCGTCGTAGGCGAACGAGCTCAAGTAGCCTGAAACGGTCGCCGGGCTTCCGCCTAGCTCCGTGTACGTCTGCGCCATTGCAGGCGCGGCCAATCCGATGGCGAGCAGACAGGTCGTCAGGACCGACTGGGCAGCGTGGGAGAGCTTCTTCATAATATTTCGGTCGTCCTTGCGTTTCGTGAGGCTGGCGCCGCGCCTCAACAGACAGATCTTTCGGATCGAACGGCGCCTTCCATTACGAAAATGCGCAAGCCGGCACAGATTCTAGGCGAGGACGCGCCCAGAACTGGAAGAAAAAGTGGGGGACGGCGGGCAATCAGGTGCGCGCGGGTCTGGCGAGCCGCAGCAGAGGCAGCATCAGGGAGAGGTACAGAGCCCCGGCGACCCACAGGTTCATGTCGATCCCGACCCAGATAGACAACCCGACCGCCAGAATCGACGCCAGGACGCCGAACGCGCCGTTCACCCCCCACGCCCACGCGATCACGCCAGGGGCGTCCGACACCAGCCGCACGCCGAAGGGAAAGCACAAGCCGAGCAGCACGGACAGCGGCGCCGCGAAGGCGAGCACGACGAGGGTGCGCGGGAACAGTCCCGCCGTGATCGTGTGCGCGATGACGCGCGGGAGCAGAAGCGCGGTCATGGCCACGAACAGGGCAATCGCGACCGGGACGACGCGAAATGCCCCGGTGCCGCCAACGGCCACGCGCTCCGAGACGAGGCTGCCGAGGCCCGTGAAGAGCAGCATCGAGAAGAGGACGATCGACAGCGTATACGTCGGATGACCCAGATAGACGGAGAAGCGCTGCAGCAGCGCGATCTGGATGAGCATGTACGCGAACCCAATCGTGCCGAAGTACGCCATCGTCATCGCGAACCGCGCGCCCTCCATGCGCGGCCTGCCAGCCTTGACGAGCGGCCAGACGATGAGGAGGGCGACGAGCGCCGTCGTGATGCCGAGCAGCACGATGAGCAGCAGCGTCGCCCGGAGATTGCCGGCGA
>CAZNMF010000349.1:0-7617 GCA_964573795.1 uncultured Solibacteraceae bacterium | reverse complement strand
CGATCTCCGTCGCCACATCCTGCGGGCCAACTTCGTGTGGGACCTGCCGGACCTGAAGTCGGAGAACACGGCGGCGCGGGCCATCGGCTACGTCATCAACGACTGGCAGCTCTCGGGCATCCTGACCGCCGGCTCGGCGGCCCACTATGACCTGAGCTACAGCTACAACGCGAGCGGCTCGGCCAAGAACCTGACGGGCTCGCCCGACTACAACGCGCGGATCCTCTACACGGGCGATCCGGGCAGCGGCTGCTCGGACGACCAGTACGCGCAGTTCAACATGAACGCGGTCACCGGCCCGGGCTACCACAGCACCGGGTTGGAGTCCGGACGCAACATGCTGATCGGCTGCCCGGATCACATGGTCGACCTGGCCATCGCCCGGAACATCCGGCTCGGTGGCGGGCGTCAGGTCCAGCTCCGACTCGACGCGTTCAACGCGTTCAACCAGACCATCTTCAGCGGTCGGCAGGGCCAGATTCAGTACAACAGCCCGACCGACCTGTTCATCCGCAACAACCAGTTCAATGCGGATGGCACGCTCAACCAGTCCAAGCTGAAGCCGAAGGACGCTGGCTTCGGGGCGGTCACGGGCGCGCAGGGGATGCGCAACCTGCAGTTGACGGCCCGCTTCTCGTTCTAACCGGACGAGCGGCGTCACCCACACCGGCGCGCGGACTTCGGTCCGCGCGCCGGTTTTTTTTCATCGGATCATCGGATCATTGGGTCATCTGGTCATCGGGACATCGGGACATCGGGACATCCGGTTATCGAGGCATCCTGGCGTCGATGTCCCGATGTCCCGATAGCCAGAATTTCCCTTCGGTGCTATCGTGAGCGGGTAACACCGACAGCATTCAGGCCAGTTCCCCGCGGCGTCTCGTCCCCCGAACCCGCGTGTCGACCTGAGGCCGATCATCATCGTGCTGGAGCAATCAGGCGTACGTGAGGGGTGTCCCATGAGGCTCGGCCACACTGCAGGACGTCGTCGCATCGGGTTGTGGGCATTGGCGGCACTGACCGCCGGCGGAGGCTTGACGGTCAGCCGCTTGGCGGCGGCGCCGGAAGGGCAGACCCCGACGTTCCGCGCGGGCGTCGATCTCGTGGCCGTCGACGTCCAGGTCGTCGACAAGGACGGCACGCCGATTCCGTCACTCAAGCCGTCGGACTTCGACGTCTCGATCGCCGGCAAACGCCGCCGGGTCGTCTCGGCCGACTACGTCCAGAGCGCCAGCCTCGAGAACACGACTGTCACGCCGTACGATCATCGCATCCGCGTCAGCGACACCTCGAATCAGATGAACGTCGCCCCCGGCGCCGCGCGGACGTTCGTGCTGGCGTTCGACACGGACAGCTTCACGGTCGACGAATCCCGCGACGTCGTCGCCGCCGCGCACGCGTTCATCCGACGCCTCGGCACGGACGATCTCGTCGGTCTCTACACGTTCCCTGTCGGGCCGCGGCGCGAGCCCACGGTGGAGCACGCCGAAGTCGGGCGTCTGGTCGACACCATCGTCGGCCGCAGCCAGGCCGCGATCGGTGAGTACAATCTCAGCCCGTCCGAGATCATCGACATCACCGCCGAGGCGTCACGTGACTTCACGCGCGGGTTGGATCGCGCGGCGACGCCGGCGGCGGGCGCGAACAACGGCAACAACACGGCGAATGCGCCGTTCGGGCCGTCCAGCGCGAACGCGCCGAACAGCGGCAGCACGTCGTCGAGCGCATCGGCCGCCGACTCGGCGCTTGCGCGCGTGCAGATGCGCGAGTGCGGCGCGATCGAGTCGAGCTGCGCCGACAGCATCCGCGCCGAGGCGAACGCGAAGGCCTTCTATCTCGAGGGGCGTGCGATCGAGGGGCTCAACGGCCTGCGCGCGCTCATCCAGTTGCTGGGCGAGCAGGCCGGCCGCAAGACCGTCGTCGTCTTCAGCGCCGGCATTCCCGCCACCGATCGGCCGGGCGGACGTCCCGAGGTCGGCGATGTCGCGAAGCTGCTCGGGCAGGACGCCGCGGCGACCAACACGACGATTTACACCGTGCTCGTCAACACGCGCGGCTTCCAGCTGATGGCCTCCGAGACCAGAAAGAACGATGCCATCCCGACGTCGTTGAGCCGCGACAACGACGTCGCGTCACGTCTGCTCGAGGACTTCTCCGGCGCGTCGGGCGGCGCGCTGCTTCGCGTGCTGCTCGGCGGCGGCGACGTGGCGCTCAGCCGCGTGCTGCGCGAGACGTCCTCGCACTATCTGCTCGGCGTCGAGCCGGCCGACTCCGATCGCGACGGCAAGCTGCGCGAGCTGCGCGTCCGCGTGTCGCAGCGCGGCGCGACGATTCGGGCGCGCTCCTGGGTGGTCGTGCCGATGCGCAAGGACGGCTGAGAGCGCATTTCACGTCTAGAACGCGCCCACCAGGCGCAGCGCGGCGATCGCCGCGAAGATCAGCAGCAGCGTGTTGAACGTCTGCTGCGGGACGATGTGCGTGAGCCATCGGCCGATCGCGACGCCCAGCAGGATCGGCGGGATCAGCACGACGTTCAGCAGCAGCGTCGGCGCCTGGATCAGGCCGAGCCCCGCGCTGAACGGCACCTTGAACAGATTGATGATGAAGAAGAACCACGCGCCGGTGCCGACCAGCTCGAACTTCGGCAGGCCCACGGCGAGCGCGTAGAGGCTGAAGATCGGCCCGGCCGCGTTGGCCATCATCGTCATCGTGCCGGCGACCAGGCCCATGCCCCAGGAGAACGCGCGCGAGTGCGGCATCGCGCCGAACCACGCCGGCCGCGCCGATCGGAGCAGGTGCAGCGCGGCCAGCGCGAGAATGATCCAGCCCATGATCGGCTTGTAGGCCGCGTCGCTCAGCCGGGACATCATCGCGGCCGCCGCGATCACGCCAAGACACGCGGGCGGGAGCATGCGGCGGATGTACGTCCACTGCGCGTGCGCGTGAAACGTCCGCACGGCCGACAGGTCGCCGAAGATCAGCATCGGCAGCACGACGCCCGTCGAGCCGCGCGCGCCGAACAGCCACGCGAAAATCAGCACGTGCAGCAGGCTGAAGCCCGAGAATCCCGCCTTGCTCACGCCGACGCCGACGGCCGCGAGAATCGCGGCACTCCATTGCGCGAATGTCAAGTGCGGCATGAAGGATGGAAGTCTGACACGTTTTTGCTACGATTCGAGTTCTTGCTCGTGTGTGGGGAGGCCCTCCGTGTCTGACATCGATCCATCCGAAATCACCGTCGTCGGTCGGCGCCCGCTGTCCGAGAAATTCAATCCGGATCTGGCGGACGTGCCTCCCGTCGGCGGCGCGCACGCGAAGGCGGAGCGCGAAGGGCTGCCGCCGGGCTATCGGATGCGCGCCGACGCGCACTATGTCGATCAGTTGTCGCGTCGATCGGAGCGTGACGCGTCCCGTGGATCGTCGGCGCTCGACGAGGGCGATGCGGTGGCCGATGGACGTGAGCGGCGCGGCGAGCGTCTGCTCGCGCAGGTGAGCGAGGAGGTCGCCGCGATCGGCGCCGCGGCCACGCTGCTGACCGACGGATCGGCGCTGGCGCGCCGGCTCAGCGTCGATCTGATCCGCGCGCAGGCATGGCGCGCGTCGTGGCTGTTGCGGGCGCACGCGATGCTCGAGGGCGGCGCGCGCGGCCACGCGCGGCCGAGGCCGCTTGGCGCGTTGCTCGAACAGTTGCGACAGGGATTGTCGCCCGAGTGCCGGCTGGCCGGCGTGACGCTGCACATTCAGGCGTCCGACTGGAACACGTCCGTCGCGGTCGACGAGGCCGCCATCATCGCCGGCGTCACCGGCGCCGTCGTGGCCACGCTCGGCGTGCTGGGCCATGTCGAGGGCGCGGTCGTGCGCATCGCCGTGGACGCCTCCGGCGGTGAGCTGCGCGCGATCGAGGTCGCACAGGACGAGGTTGCGGCGTCGCCGGCGTTGGGCCTGCGGTTCTTCGACGCCTCGTGGAGCGACCGGCCGGGCGGGTTCGCGGCGATGATCGGCGCCCTGTCGGCGCGGGCCGCCGGACAGCAGCACGGCGGCGGCGCCACCCTGCTGATGGGCGACCGGCGCGGGACGACCGTGCGGTTGGCCCTGACGCGCACGCACTGAGACCGGCGGCGGACCTGGGGCTCGTGGCTCGACGAGGGCGTCCGGTTCCTCCCAGCTAACCGGCCGCGCCCGGCGGGCCGATATACAATTGAGAGCTTCAGGCCCGGCCGCGATGCGCATCTACACCTTCGACACGACGCTGCGAGACGGCACGCAGGGCGAAGCCGTGTCGTTCTCGGTCGACGACAAGCTGCTCGTCGCGCGCAAGCTCGACGAGCTCGGCATCGACTACATCGAGGGCGGCTGGCCGGGATCGAATCCGAAAGACCGCGAGTTCTTCGCGCGCGCCCGCGATCTGACGCTCGGCCACGCGAAGCTGACGGCGTTCGGCGCCACACGGCTGGCGCGCAACCGCGTCGATCAGGACGGCAGCGTCCTCGCGCTCGTCGAGGCCGGCACGCCCGTCGTCGCCATCTTCGGCAAGACGTGGGACTTCCACGTCCGCCGCGCGCTCGGCATCGAGCTCGACGAGAACCTGGCGCTCATCGCCGACACGGTCGCGTTCCTGAAATCGCACGGCAAGGAAGTCGTCTACGACGCCGAGCACTTCTTCGACGGCTACGTCGCCAACCCCGAGTACGCGCTGAAGACGCTCGAGGCCGCGCACGAGGCCGGTGCCGACGTGCTGTGCCTCTGCGACACCAACGGCGGCACGCTGACGCCGCGTCTGCACGAGATCGTCGCCGACGTGCGGCGCCGGTTCGACGGCGTGATCGGCATCCATCCGCACAACGACTCCGAGGTGGCCGTGGCCAACGCGCTGGCCGCGATCGACGCCGGCGCCACGCACGTGCAGGGCTGCATGAACGGCTACGGCGAGCGGTGCGGCAACGCGAACCTCAGCGCCGTCATCGCGAACCTCGAGCTCAAGCTCGGCCACACGACGATCGGACGCGAGCGCCTGACGCAGCTCGCTGCGGCCTGCACGTTCATCGCGGAGCTCGCCAATCTGCCGCTGCGCGGCGATCAGCCGTTCGTCGGCAAGAGCGCGTTCGCGCACAAGGGCGGCATCCACGTGAGCGCCGTGCTCAAGGACTCCGCGACGTACGAGCACATCGCGCCGGAGCTCGTCGGCAACCGCCAGCGCGTGCTCGTCAGCGATCTCGCCGGCCGCAGCAACATCGTCTACAAGCTCGATCAGCACGGCCTGGCCAGCCAGCTCGACGAGGCGGCGCGCCGCGGACTGCTCGAGCGCATCAAGCAGCTCGAGTACGAGGGCTACGAGTTCGAGGCCGCCGAGGGCACGTTCGAGCTGCTCGTGCGCGAGGCGCTCGATCCCGGCCGGCATCTGTTCGACGTCGAGAGCTACGAGGTCACGATGCGGTCGGAGGGCGCGAGCGGCCCGCGCGCGACGGCGACGGTCACGCTGCGCACCGACGCCGGCCCGGTCTCGACGACGGCCGACGGCCACGGGCCGTTCAACGCGCTGCACGAATGCCTGCGCCGCAGTCTCGCCGCGCAGTATCCGCAGGTCGAGGGCATCCGTCTGACGGACTACAAGGTCCGCGTGCTCGACTCGTACAAGGGCACGGCCGCGAAGGTGCGCGTGCTGATCGAGTGGTCCGATCACCAGCGGAGCTGGTCGACCGTCGGCGTCTCCGACAACGTGATCGAAGCGAGCTGGCTCGCGCTGGTCGACGCGTTCAGGCTCGAGCTCATGCGCGCCGAGCGTCCCGCCGCGACGCTCGCGCCCGCGCGCGCGTAACGGTCAACCGATGTCGTCCCCATCGCCGGCCCGACGCCTGCTCGCCAGCGCGCTGGCGCTGCTCATGCTCCTTGCCACCGCGTCGGGCGCGATCTGCCAGACCATCTGCGCGTCGCGTGCGTCGATGCCGGCGGCGATGGCGTCGCCGCACGCGCACTGCCGCGACATGCCCGCCGGGCCGGCAATCGCCGCGCCTCCGGTGTGTGTGCCCGTCGGCATTCTCGCGTCACCCGTCTCGATCGCGTCGACGATCGTGCGACGCGCTCTCGTCGTCATCGTGCCCGAGTGGCAGCCCGGCCGCGCGATCATCGCGTCCGGCGATCTCGCCATCCATCACACGACGCCGCCGATCAGTCCGCCTCCGATCGGCGATCCGCCTTCCGTCCTCAGAATCTGATCGTCTCCTCCGCGCCGACGCGTACGCGGAGCCTCCGTATGGAGGGACGGACCTTCAGGTCCGCCCGCTTCGGCCGAACCTGAAGGTTCGGCCCTCCGAAGAGCAATTCTGGAGGAGACAGGATCGTGAAATTCCTTTGGTACGGCATCGTGCTGGCGACCGTCTGCGCGCCGGCGACGGCCGCCGCGCAGGTCAGCACACCGGACATGCCCGACATGCCGGGCATGCACGTGCACACGTCGCAGATGGAGATGAGCGGCGCGCCGCTAGGCATCGCGGAGGGGCGCGACGGCTCGGGCACCAGCTGGCTGCCCGACGACACGCCGTCGAGCGGGCCGATGTGGCACGTGCGAGGCTGGATGCTGATGGCGCACGGACAGGCGTTTCTGCAGGCGATCGACGTGACGGGCGATCGTGGCGATCGTCAGGCCGGCAGCGTCAACTGGGCGATGGGCATGGCGCAGCACGCGCTCCTGGGCGGGCAACTGACGTTGCGCGTGATGACGAGCCTCGAGCCGCTGACCGTTGGGCGTTGTGGCTATCCGGATCTCGCGCAGTCGGGCGAGTCGTGCCGCGGCGTGGCGCTGCACGATCGCCAGCACCCGCACGATCTGTTCATGGAGACCGCCGCGCGCTATCAGCGCGCGCTCGGCGACCGCGTGGCGATCGAGATCTACGGCGGACCCGCCGGCGAGCCGGCGCTTGGCCCGGTGGCGTATCCGCATCGGCCGTCGGCGGCGGCCGATCTGTTCGCGCCGATCGCGCACCATTGGCTCGACGCCACGCACGTGAGCTTCGGCGTGGTCACCGGCGGCGTGTACGGCCGGCGATGGAAGGCGGAGGCGTCGGCCTTCAACGGCCGCGAGCCGGACGAGGCGCGATATGGATTCGACGTCGCGCGCCTGGATTCGTGGTCGGCGCGCGCGTCCTGGCTGCCGAGCCCGCGTCTGGCCTTGCAGGCGTCGACCGGCGTGCTGCGCGATGTCGAGCATCATGACGACGAGGCTGTGGACGTGCGGCGCGCGACGGCGTCGGCGACGTATCACCGCCTGACGCCGCACGGCGTGTGGGCGACGACCGCCGCATGGGGCGTCAATCGGGAGCATGGCGAGTCGAGGCAGGCCTGGCTCGCCGAGACGGCCGTCGATGTGAGCGCCGCGGATGTTCTCTTCGCGCGCGCCGAGTGGGTGCAGAAGTCCGCCGCCGACCTCGCACTGCCCGACAGTGGCACGTCGAGCGAGGCTTCCGGCATCATCAAAGTGCAGGCCGGCTACACACGCTGGCTGGCGGCATCCGCCGGCCTCCGCGCCGGGATCGGCGGATCGATCGGCGTGGCGCGATTGCCGCAGGCGGCTGTGCCGGCCTACGGCTCGAGAGCGCCCATCGAGATGAGTGTGTTTTTCAG
>CAZNMF010000348.1:0-7133 GCA_964573795.1 uncultured Solibacteraceae bacterium | reverse complement strand
GTTGCACGGCGAGTTGAGGATGACCAGCTTCGTGCGCGGCGAGAGCTTCGATCGCAGCACGTCGAGATCGAACGAGAACCCGCGCGACTCGACGAGCGGGATCGGCACCGGCGTGCCGCCGAGGAAGCGGATCACCGACGCATAGATCGGAAATCCCGGATCGGGATAGATGACCTCGTCGCCCGGCTCGACGAGCGCCGTCATCGTCGAGTACATGATCGGCTTGCCGCCGGGGACGACGCAGACGTTGTCGGCCGTGACGCTGATGCCGCGCGTGCGCGAGACGTACGAGGCGATGACCTCGCGGAACTCCGGGAAGCCGGGCGTCGGCCCGTACTTCGTCCAGCCCTCGTCCAGCGCGCGCTTGCCCGCCTCGACGACGTGCGGCGGCGTCGGAAAATCCGGCTCGCCGATCTCCAGATGGATGATGTTCTTGCCCTGCCGCTCGAGCGCCCGCGCGCGCGCGAGCACCTCGAACGCCGACTCGGATCCGAGCCGTGACATGCGTTCCGCGAGTTTCATGGTGATATGACGACGCGCGAATGCGCGTCCTGGCTCCGTGCGCGCAGTATACAAGAAGCGGCGGCGGCCGCTGCGCTCAGCGCCGTCTCATCGCCACCGGAACAGCCGCAGCGCGAGCGTGAAACAGACGACGAGCCAGATCGCGAGCGCGGCGATCTCGTGGCCGAGCTGCCGAACGCCGACGGCCTGCAGCATCGTCGCGCGCAGCGCGTCGATCAGCGCCGTCAGCGGCAGCGCGCGAATGGCCGGCTGCACGGCGTCGGGAAACCGCTGCGACGAGAAGAAGACGCCGGAGACGATCCACATCGGCATCATGACGACGTTCATGATGCCGGACGCGGCTTCGATCGTCCGCGCGCGCGACGCGATCAGCAGGCCGAGCGCGCTGAACGACAGCGATCCGAGCACACACAGCGCGGCGAGCTGCACGATCGATCCGCGGACCGGCACGCCGAACACCAGCATCGCGAAGACGATCGGGACGGCGACCTCGAAGCCCAGCAGCAACAGCCGCCACACCAGGAACGACAGCAGATAGTACGAGCGCGGCATCGGCGTCGCGACGATCCGCTTCATGAGCTTGCGGCGGCGCGCGTCGACGATCGCGAAGCCCAGGCCCCAGATCGAGTTGCCCATGATGCCCATGCCCACCAGACCGGGCACGAGGAAGTCGATGTACCGCGCGCCGACGTCACGCGCGACGTCGTCGCTCGCCGCGACGGGATCGACGCGGCCGGCCGCCTTCTGAATCGCGCGATCGACGAGCATGCGCGCCGTCCGCGCCTCGGGGTTCGTGTCGTCGTAGCGATAGACGACCGACGCCTCCGGTCCCGGCTCGGCGACGAGCACGACCTTCCCTGCGCGCAGCGCCTGCTGCGCGGCCGTCTCGTCGAGCTGTTCGACGAGGAGCAGCGGATCCTGATGGAGCGCGGCGGCGATCGACGGCGACACCGCGGCCACGCGCACGGTCTCGGCCGGCTGGTTGCGGAACGCCACGCCGAGCCCGGCCGCGAGCAGCACGGGAAAGATCAGTCCCCAGAACAGCGCTTCGGGCTCCCGCACGAACTCGCGAAAGCGCAGGAGCGTGAGCTGGACGAGCGCGTCCAGGCGCCACGAGGCGCTACTCATCGCGCAGATGCCTCCCCGTGAGCGCGACGAAGACGTCCTCGAGGGTGGCCGAGTGCGTCCGCAGCTCCGTCAGCGGCACGCCCTGGCGGCCGAGCGCGTCGAGCAGCGCGGGCATCGCGCGGTGCAGCTCGGTCACCTGCATGGACACGCCGTCGTCGCTCGCGCGCACGTCGCGCGCGCCGGGAATCGCGCCCAGCGCCGCAAGATCGATGGCCGCGCCCGTCGAGAGCTCGACGACGTGCTCGACGCCGATCGACGCGACGAGCTCGCGCGGCGTGCCGCGCGCGATCACCTTGCCGTGATCCATGATTGCCACGCGCCCGCACAGCCGCTCGGCCTCGTCCATGTAGTGCGTGGTCAGCACGATCGTCCGGCCGTCGCGCTTGAACTGCTCGATCAGATCCCACACCTGGCGCCGCGCCTGCGGATCGAGGCCCGTCGTCGGCTCGTCGAGGAACAGCAGGTCAGGCTCGCCGACGAGCGCGCACGCGAGCGCGAGCCGCTGCTTCTGGCCGCCCGACAACGCGCCGACGCGCGCGTCGCGCTTCTCCTCGAGCTCGACGAGCGCGATCGCATCGGCCGGCTTGGGCCCGCGCCGGAAGAAGCTGCGAAAGAGCTGCACGGTCTCGAGGACCGTGATCTTCTCGGAGAGCTGCGTCTCCTGAAGCTGGATGCCGAGCCGCTGCCGGATCTCCGGCGCGCTCGTGTCCCATCGCAGGCCGAACAGCTCGACGACGCCCTGGTCGGCGGTCGTCAGGCCTTCGCAGATCTCGATCGTCGTCGTCTTGCCTGCGCCGTTCGGCCCGAGCAGGCCGAAGCATTCGCCGGGCACGATCTCGAGATCGATGCCGTCGACGGCGACGACGTCCTTGTAGGACTTGCGGAGGCCGCGCACGAGCAACACCGCGCGCGGCGGAGACGCGAGGGACATACCTCCGCCAGTATGTCGTCGGCGCGCGACGCGGGTCAAAGCGCGATCGCGGACGCGCGTTACGGCGGCGTCACGGGCAGACTCGTCGTGATGTCGGCGAGCGAGACGCCGAGCACGCCCTTCGCAATCGCCTCGAGATCCACGTCGTCGCCCTGCAGGTGAATCGTGCGATGCACGTGCTCCAGCGACGCGCCGGGCGCGAGGGCGGCCGCGGGCGACGAGGACTCGATCTCGTAGAACGGCCCGAGCGGCGGCTGCCCCGGTCCGAGCGGCCCGTCGTTGTAGCTGTTGATCACGTCGCCGCCATAGGGGCGCGCCTGCTGCTCCCACATCGAGTTGACGTAGTCGCGCGCGTCGGCCGGCACCGACACCTGGACGATCGTCAGCACGTGGCTGTCGGGGTCGTAGCTGCCGGCGACGCCGCGGACACGCGGCCGCGGGATGCCGATCTTGCCGCGCTGGCGTCCGTCGCCGCGGAAGAAGACGACGTCGTTCGCGACGCGCAGGCGATCGGCGGGAATGGCACCGAAGTACGCGTCGTTGACGACGGGCCCGCGCTCGGCAGCCGATCCACCGGCGATGGGAATCACGATCGTCGTGCGGGGCGCAGGCCGGAACTGACCGAGGATCCAGATCGACACGAGCCCCGTGTCCTTCTTCCACGGCGCCGATCCCGTGTTCGTGACGCGATTGTCGGACTCGTACGCAACGACGCGCACGGCCGCGGCGGGCGTGTGGCCGAGCAGCGTCGAGGCGGCGTCGCGATCGAGGAGGCGCACGGTGCGATCGACGCGCAGGTCGAAGCGTGTGCCTGAGTAATTCGTCACCGTCATCGGCTGGCGGAACGTGATCGATCGATCCGTCTGATCGGCGACGGGCCATCCGCCCCAGTCGATCGGCTCGGGCACCTGCCAGTGATCGGTGTCGAACGCCGCGCCCGGCGGAAAGTACAGCCCGAACTGTCCGCCTTCGGGACCGAGCCAGAAGCGATCTTCGCCGCCGAGCACCGTCATGTGCGGCTGGCGCTGGCCGCCCTCGATCCCGGATCGATGCAGATAGCCGAAGCTCGCGCCGGAGTCTCCCGCGGCCGTGCTCGTCATCACGCGGCCCTGATAGTCGGGCGCGACGGCGATCTGCGCCTGTCCGTCGGCGCTCGCGAGGAGCGTGACGTGCGTGTGCGCGCGCAGAAACGCGACGTCGTCGGCGAACGTGCCGGACGCGGCGGCAGCCGGCGTCGAGGACTCAGCGGGCACGGCCGTGTCCCGATCGGCGCAGCCGGACGATCCGAGCAGAGACACGACGAAGGCGGCGGCAACGAATCGCATCGAACACACTCCCGCGATGGACGGCCGGACGATACGGAGCGGGCAACACGCCGGATATGATGACACGGTGTCCGAGCCGATCCGCCTGGCGTTTCTCGGGTGCGGCTTCATCACCCGCGTCCACAGCCGCCATCTGAAGGCCGCGCTGTCGCACGAGTTCGCCTGCAGCTACGCCAGCCGCGACGCCGCGCGCGCCGCGTCGTTCTGCCGCCGGTTCGGCGGCGTGAGCAGCTACGACGACTACGCGCGCGCGATCGCCGATCCCGCGATCGACGCGGTCGTCATCGCCGTGCCGCCGCGCTTTCATCTCGGTCTCGCGCTGCAGGCGCTCGCCGCCGGCAAGCACGTGCTCGTCGAGAAGCCGGCCTTCCCGGCGACGTCCGACTACGCGCGCGCGATCGACGCGCGCGATCGCGCCGCACGCGTCGTCATCGTCGGCGAGAACGATCACTACAAGCCGCTGGCGGCACGCCTGCGCGGCCTGCTCGACTCGGGCGTCATCGGCGATCTCGTGTTCGCGCAGCTCGTCACCGTGGCCCACCGGCTCAAGGCGGCCACGGACTGGCGCAACGACGAGACGATGGCGGGCGGCGACGCGTTCTTCGAGGAAGGCATCCACTGGCTGCACTTCGCGGGCAGCCTCGGGCCGCGCATCACGTCGATCGACGGCTATCGTCCGGCCGCCTCGCCGCACGGCCCGGATCGGCGGACGAAGAGCATGCTCGTCGCGTTCCGCTACGACAACGGCGCGGTCGGATCGCTCTACTACTCGCGCGAGATTCCGTCGCTCTTCCGCGGCCTGCGCCTGTCCAAGCTGATGGGACGCGGCGGCGTCATCTCGTTCGAGTCCAACGGCGCGATGATCGTCGTGCGCGGCCGCGGGCTGCCACGCCTCGTCGTGCCCGGCGTGCGCGATCTCCGCGGCTATCGCGCGATGTATCGCGACTTCGCGGCAGCCATCCGAACGGGCCGCGCGCCCGAGATGAGCCTCGAGCGCGCGCGCGAGGACCAGCGCCTGATGGATCAGGTGTACGCGACGGCCGTTCCCGCACCGGCACCGGCGCTCACGCTCTCGTAATGCTCCGGGATCACGCCGACATCATCATCATCGGCAGCGGCGCCGGCGGCGGCACGATGGCGCATGCCCTCGCGGGCACCGGCGCGCGCGTCCTCGTGATCGAACGCGGCGAGGCCGTGCCGCAGGAGCCGGAGAACTGGGATCCGGCGGCGGTCTGGCAGCACCTGCGCTATCGCACGACCGACGAGTGGCTCGACGAGACCGGCGAGCGTTTCCGGCCGTACACGCACTACAACGTCGGCGGCAACACGAAGTTCTGGGGCAGCGTGCTGTACCGGCTGCGGCGCGAGGACTTCCAGGCCATCGAGCACGTCGACGGCGTATCGCCCGCGTGGCCGATCGACTACGACACGCTCGCGCCGTACTACGAGCGTGCGGAGCGCCTGTACTCCGTCCACGGCGCGGCCGGCGACGACCCGACGGAACCGCCGCGCGGCCCGTATCCGCATCCGCCGATTCCGCACGCGCCGGAGATGGCGGCGATCGTGGCGGCGCTGAAACAGCAGGGCCTGCACCCGTCGCCCCTGCCGCTCGGGCTGCTCCGTCCCGGCGAGCCCGGCGGCTGCATCCTCTGCAACACGTGCAACTCGTTTCCGTGCCGCATCCACGCCAAGAGCGACGCGGAGGTCTGCGCCGTCCTTCCGGCGATCGCGGCCCCGAACGTCGAGCTGCTCACGCGCGCGTACGCCGAGCGCCTCGTCACCGATCCCTCGGGCCGGCGCGTCGAAGCCGTCGAGATCGTCCGAGACGGCGAGCGTCGTCGTCTGACCGCGGATCACGTCGTCGTTTCGTGCGGCGCGGTGAACTCGGCGGCGCTGCTGCTGCGATCGGCGACCGATCGTCATCCGCGCGGCCTCGCCAACTCGTCGGGCCTCGTCGGGCGCCGCTACATGGCGCACCTGGCGACGATGATGCAGGGATTCCATCCGTTTCGCCGGAACACGACGGTGTTCCAGAAGACGGTCGCGATCAACGATTTCTATCTGCGCGGGCCGCGATCGCGCCACCCGCTCGGCCAGATTCAATCGCAGGGCCGGACGCACGGCGTCATGGCGCAGACGGTGGCGCCGTGGATTCCGTTGTGGGCGTACGACGCGTGGGTGGCGCGCGGCGTCGACTGGCTCGCGATGTCGGAAGATCTGCCGCTCGACGACAACCGCGTCACGGTCGAGCCCGACGGCCGCATCCGCCTGTCCTATCGTCCGACGAACCTGACCGCGCACGCGGAGCTCGTCGCCGAGACGACGCGGATCCTGAAGCGGCTGGGCTTCTGGAAGGTGATGACGTACTCGCACAAGACGCGCAACACGACGCACCAGTGCGGCACGCTGTGCTTCGGCACCGACCCGCGGACGTCCGTGCTCGATCCCTACTGCCGCACGCACGACGTCGAGAATCTCTTCGTCGTCGACGCGTCGTTCTTTCCTTCGTCGGCGGCCGTCAATCCGGCGCTGACGATCATCGCGCAGGCGCTGCGCGTGGCGGACCATCTCGTCGCGACCGATTTGCGATCGTGATCCTGGAGCCCAGAGCATGAGAGCGCGCTCGTTCAGTCACGTCGGCATCACGGTGTCGAGCTTCCACAAGGCCGTGCAGTTCTACTGGGACGTCTTCGGCTGCCCGCTCGTCGGCGTCGCGGACACGCCGCCCGAGCGCGTGCGCACGTTCTTCGGCGTCGAGGGCGGCGCGCCGTCCTGCAAAATCGGCTGGATCCGCGTGCCCGGCGGCGCGACGCTGGAGATCTTCGAGTTCCAGCCGCAGCAGCCGCCGGTCGCAGGCCCGTGGAATCGCATCGGCCTGACGCACATCTCGTTCAACGTGCGCGGCATCCAGCGGTGGCACGACTATCTCGTCTCGAAAGGCGTCGAGTGCCTCGGCAAACCGGAACGCTCGCCGCGCGGCCATTCGTTCTTCTTCGCCAAGGATTTCGACGGCAACCTGATCGAGATGATCGATCTCGGCCACATGTACTACGTCCTCCAATGGCTCGGCCCGCTCGGCGGCTGGCTGTTCAGGAGAGGGATGTATCGACGGTACTATCGAGAGAAGAGCTAGCGTCGGCTACGGGCTGCGGGCGACACGCTGTCGACCAACGCTTTCGCCGGGTCTGAAGAAGATGCGGCCTACGGATGAACGGGCTCGTACAGAT
>CAZNMF010000347.1:0-1569 GCA_964573795.1 uncultured Solibacteraceae bacterium | reverse complement strand
GAGGAGCTCATCACGCATCTGGGGCGCGAATACTACGACTGATGCGCCGTTTCCAGCCCGCGCTGCTCGGCGGCCTGTTCATCGGCATTGTCTCGGCGCTGCCGTTCGTCGGCGCGGCGAACGTCTGCTGCTGTCTGTGGGTCGTGCTCGGCGGGCTGCTCACGGTCTACCTGCAGCGCCAGGCGCATCCTGAGGCGCTCGAGGCCGCCGAGGCCGTGCTCGGCGGGCTGATCGCCGGTCTCGTCGGCGCGCTCATCTACGTCGTCATCACCGGCCTGATCATCGCGCTGTCCGGCGCGCGCTTCGACGAGCAGATCCGCGTCGCGCTCGATCAGAACAGCCAGTTGCCGCCGGAGCTGCGCGATCGCGTCGAGACCGTGCTCGAACGGCCGAACGCGCCGGTCCTGATCGGCGTGTTCTACGCGATGATCATGATTCCGATGTACGCCGTCTTCAGCATGCTGGGCGCGCTGCTCGGCCTCGCGTTGTTCCGCCGCAAGCCGGCGCCGCCACCGCAGGTCTGAGCCTCGCGCTCAGGCATCGCTCGCCCGAGGTTCGACGATGTCCAAGCCGCAGACGCCCGAGATCAACGCGCTCCTCGACGAGGACCGCGTCTTCCCACCGCCCGCCGACTGGCAGACGCACGCGCGCGTCACCGACCCCGAGATCTACGCGCGCGCGGTCGCCGACCCGGAAGGCTTCTGGTCGCGCTTCGCGATCGCGCTCGAGTGGATGGAGCCGTGGCGGCAGGTGCTCGACTGGCAGCCGCCGCACGCGAAGTGGTTCGTCGGCGGCAAGCTCAACGCGAGCGTCAACTGCGTCGATCGCCACGCGCGCTCCGCGCACCGCAACAGGGCCGCGATCGTCTGGGAAGGCGAGCCCGGCGATCGCCGCACGCTGACGTACTTCGATCTCTACCGCGAGGTGTCGCGCTTCGCGAACGTCCTCAAGTCGCTCGGCGTGAAGAAGGGCGATCGCGTCGCGATCTATCTGCCGCTGATCCCCGAGGCCGCCATCGCGATGCTCGCATGCGCCCGCATCGGCGCGATCCACAGCGTCGTCTTCGGCGGCTTCAGCTCGGACGCGCTGCGCGATCGCATCAACGACGCGGAGTGCAGCGTGCTCATCACGGCCGACGGCGGCTATCGGCGCGGGCAGATCGTCCCGCTGAAGCAGATGGCCGACGAGGCGCTGAAGGACACGCCGTCGATCCGGCACGTCGTCATCGTGCAGCGGCAGGCGGGCGAGTCGTTCCCGATCCACGTCAAGGAAGGCCGCGATCACTGGTACCACCGGCTGATGCAGGACGCCGACGCGACCTGCCCGCCGGAGCCGATGGACGCGGAGGACGTGCTGTTCATCCTCTACACGTCCGGCACCACGGGCAAGCCGAAGGGCATCGTCCACACGACCGGCGGCTATCTCGTCGGCGCGTACGCGACGACGCAGTGGGTGTTCGATCTGCGCGACGACGACGTGTACTGGTGCACGGCGGACATCGGATGGGTCACCGGACACAGCTACGTCGTGTACGGGCCGCTCGCCAACGGCGCGACGGTGCTGATGTAC
>CAZNMF010000346.1:0-3732 GCA_964573795.1 uncultured Solibacteraceae bacterium | reverse complement strand
CGCCGATCTCAAGGCGAACCCGAAGCGCATGGCGCAGGGCACGGTCATCGAAGCGAAGCTCGATCGCGGCCGCGGCCCGGTCGCGTCGGTGCTCGTGCAGGACGGCACGCTCAACGAGGGCGATCTGTTCATCGCCGGCACGGTGGACGGCAAGGTCCGCGCGCTGTTCGATCACGCCGGCCGCAAGGTCAAGTCGGCGGGACCGGCGACCCCGGTCGAGGTGCTCGGCTTGTCGTCGCTCCCCTCGCCGGGCGACACGTTCCAGGTCATCGACGATCCGATCAAAGCGCGTCAGGTCGTGACCTACCGCCAGGCGCAGGCCAAGGAGAAGCTGCTGCACGGCAAGGGCTCGCGCCTCACGCTGGAATCGCTGCAGCAACAGATGGCGGAGGGCGGCATCAAGGAGCTGCCGATCATCATCAAGGCGGACGTGCAGGGCTCGGCCGAAGTGCTGGCCGACACGCTGGGCAAGCTCAGCGACGACCGCGTGAAGATCCGGACCATCCACACCGGCGTCGGCGCGATCAACGAGTCCGACGTGCTGCTGGCGACGGCCTCGAACGCGATCATCATCGGCTTCAACGTGCGGCCGGATCGCAACGCGGCGGAAGTCGCCGAGCGCGAGAACGTCGACATCCGGCACCACACGGTCATCTACAACGTGACCGACGAGATGCGGAAGGCGATGGCCGGTCTGCTCGAGCCGACGCTGAAGGAGACGCGCATCGGCACGGCCGAAGTGCGGCAGGTGTTCAAGACGTCGAAGGTCGGCACGATCGCCGGCTGCATGGTCACCGACGGCCGCGTCACGCGATCCGGCGACACGCAGGCCCGCCTCGTCCGCGACGGCGCCGTCGTGTGGACCGGCAAGCTGGCGTCGCTGCGGCGCTTCAAGGACGACGTGAGCGAGGTGAAGCTCGGCACGGAATGCGGCATCGGCCTCGATCGCTTCAACGACGTCAAGGTCGGCGACCTCATCGAGGTCTTCAGCGTCGAGCGCATCGCGCAGACGGTGTAGCGGTTTCGAAGTTCAAAGTTCAAAGTTCGAAGTTCGAAGTTCGAAGGAGATGGCACAAGGCGCGCGTCCGGAACGTGTCGGCGAAGAGATTCGCCAGGAGCTCGCGATGGCGCTCGCGCGCGAGGTGCACGATCCCGGCGTGGGATTCGTGACGCTGACGCGCGTGAAGGTCTCGCCGGATCTGCAACTGGCGCGCGTCTACTACACGATGCTCGGCGACGAGAAGGCGAAGAAGGAGACGCAGCGCGCGCTCGAGCGCGCGACGCCGTTCCTCCGCCGCCACGTCGGCAGCCACATCCGCCTGCGCCGCGTGCCGGAGCTGCGCTTCGAGCTCGACCGCAGCGTCGAGCACCAGGACCGCATCGAGCGCATCCTGCTCGAGCTCGAGGCCGAACGGAAGAGCCGCGAGGGCGGCGACAGCAACGACGATGACGGCAACGACGGCGGCCCCGAAGGTGGCGCCGCGTCGTGAGCGATCCCGCCCTCGTTGCTGACGCGCTCCGCGCGCGTCGGTCGTTCATCCTGACGTCGCACGCGCGCCCCGACGGCGACGCCGTCGGCTCGTGTCTTTCGCTCGCCTTCGCGCTCGATCGGCTCGGCAAGCAGGTCCGCGTCGTGCTGCGCGATCCCGTCCCCGAGCCCTACCGCGTCTTCCCCGGCATCGATCGCATCGTCGTCGCCGAGCGCATGGACGAGCCGGCCGATGCCGTCGTCTTCCTCGAGTGCAGCGACCGCGAACGGCCGGGCGTGGCCGGGCTCGACGGGCGCTTCGCCATCAACATCGATCACCATCTCGGCAACGCGATGTACGGCGACGTGAACTGGTTCGATGCGTCGGCGTGCGCGTGCGGCGAGATGGTCGCCGACGTCGTCGACGCGCTGGACGTCGCATGGACGAAGGACCTCGCGTCGCACCTGTATCTCGCGATCGCGACCGACACGGGCAGCTTCCGCTTCGGGCCCGTTACCGCGCGCACGTTCGAGGTCTGCCGTCGCATCGTGGACGCCGGCGTCGACACGTCGGCGCTCGCGCGGCAGATCTTCGACAGCTTCTCGATCGGCCGCGTGAAGCTCACCGGCGCGATGCTCGCGGCCATGACGCTGCACCACGGCAATCGCCTTGCCGTGCTCGCCTTCGACGACGATCTGCTGCGGCAGTGCGGGGCGACGATCGACGACACCGAAGGGCTCGTCAACCTGCCGCTCGCGGCGCGCGAGGTGACGGCAGTCGTGCTCATCAAGCGACAGGACGCGACGACGTATCGCCTGAGCCTGCGATCGAAAGGCGACGTCGACGTCCGCGCGGTGGCCGCGCGGTGGCAGGGGGGCGGCCACAAGAACGCGGCGGGCTGCACGATCGTCGGCGAGCTCGCCGAGCTGAAGGACGCGATCGTCCAGGCCATGGCGCGCGCGATCGACGCGGCGTCGCCGGCCGCCGCGCGCACCTGACCGTGACATCCGCCGCGCCCGCGCGTCAGAATCCCGCCGTGACGCTCGCCGGCCTGCTGCTCGTCGACAAACCCGTCGGTCCCACGTCGCACGACGTCGTCGCGCGTGCGCGGCGGCTGCTGCGCGAACGCCGCATCGGCCACACGGGCACGCTCGATCCGATGGCCAGCGGCCTCCTGCCGCTCGTGGTGGGGCCGGCGACGCGGCTCGCGCCGGTGCTCACCGGCAGCGACAAGACCTACGACGCGACGATTCGACTCGGCGTCGCGACGACGACCGACGATGCGATGGGCGAGCCGATCGGCGAGGCCGCCGACGCGTCCGCCGTGTCCGACGACGCGATCCGCGACGCGCTCGGCGTCTTCCACGGCACGTTCGAACAGCGGCCGCCCGCGCACTCGGCGAAGAAGATCGGCGGCGTCAAGGCGTACGAGCTCGCGCGGCAGGCCAGGCCGGTCGCGCTGGCTCCCGTGCCGGTGACTGTGCGCGCCATCGAGTGGCTGGGACGGGCGGGCAACGACGTCTCGGTCCGGGTCACGGCGGCCGCGGGTTTCTACGTTCGGGCGCTTGCGCGCGATCTCGGTGAGCGGCTGGGTTGCGGCGGGCACCTCACGGCGCTGCGGCGCGTCCGCAGCGGCCCTTTCGGCCTCGATCGGGCCGTGCCGCTGGACGAATTGGAGGCTGGCGGCCGGGACGCGGCCGTCGTGCGCCTCGTGGCCCCTGAGGACGCCCTGCCCCACCTTCCCGGCCTGGCGCTCAACGAGGCCGGCCTGAAGCGCGCGGTCCACGGCAACTGGCTGGGACCGGAGCACCTGGCCCTCGTCGGACAGATGGCGGAAACCGCCGGGGAAGACCGGCCACTTTTCAAGCTGCTGGCCTCCGACGGCCATCTGGTCGGCCTGGCGAAGGCCAAAGCCGGCGCCTGGCATCCGGTTGTGGTCCTCGGCTAAGTCGGCTAACATCTAGTCTTTGCGGCTACTCGCCCTGAGGGCCGCTGTAGGACGGCGGTCCGGTCACGCGCGACAGGCGCACTCTGGGCCGTCCGTGGAGGACACACGTTGCTGACCAACGAACGCAAGACCGAGCTCATCGGTGCCTACCGCACGCACGACGGTGACACCGGCTCCCCCGAAGTCCAGGTCGCGCTCCTCAGCGAGCGCATCGGGTATCTCACCGAGCACTTCAAGACACACGTGAAGGATCACCACTCGCGGCGCGGGCTGCTCAAGCTCGTCGGCCAGCGGCGGCGCCTGCTCGACTACTTG
>CAZNMF010000345.1:0-2334 GCA_964573795.1 uncultured Solibacteraceae bacterium | reverse complement strand
GGCGCGATGCCGATGCCGCCGACCTGCGCGGCGAGCGCGTCGGAAATGTAGTCGCCGTTGAGATTGAGCGTCGCGATGACGTCGTACTCGGCCGGCCGCGTCAGGATCTGCTGCAGGAAGGCGTCGGCGATCACATCCTTGATCACCAGTCCGGCGCCGGGCTTGCCCTCGGGGATCTGGCACCACGGTCCGCCGTCGATCTCGACCGCGCCGAAGAACTGCTTCGCGACCTGATAGCCCCAGTCGCGGAAGCCGCCCTCGGTGAACTTCATGATGTTGCCCTTGTGCACGAGGGTCACGCTCTTGCGCTTGTTCTGGATCGCGTAGCCGATCGCGCTGTGCACCAGGCGCTCGGTGCCGAGGTAGCTCACCGGCTTGATGCCGATGCCGACCTGCACGGGCAACTCGCGCGTCGGCGCGCCGATCGCTTCGAGCTGACGCAGCCACGCGGACGTCTTCTCCTCCGTGCCGAACCGAACCTTCGCGAAGCCCTTCGGAAATTCGCGCTCGAAGAACGCCAGCACCTTGGCCGCGTCCGGCGTGCCCGCGGCGTACTCGATCCCGGCGTAGATGTCCTCCGTGTTCTCGCGGAAGATCACCATGTCGACCTGATCCGGACGCTTGACCGGCGTCTCCATGCCGCTGAAGTAGCGGACGGGACGGAGACAGACGAACAGATCCAGCTCCTGGCGCAGCGCGACGTTGAGCGATCGAATCCCGCCACCCACCGGCGTCGTCAACGGACCTTTGATTCCGACGAGCAACGTGCGGAACGCGTCGAGCGTCTCGTCGGGTAGCCAGTTCCCCGTCGCCTTGTGCGCCTTCTCGCCGGCGAGGACTTCACGCCACACGATCTCGCGGCGGCCGCCGTACGCTTTCTTCACGGCCGCGTCGAACACGCGCACGCTCGCGCGCCAGATGTCCGGTCCCGTGCCGTCGCCTTCGATGAACGGCACGATCGGCCGATCGGGCACGATCAGTTTTCCATCTCGCCGTACGATTGCGTCGCCGCTCGTTGCCATTTTCGAATCGCTCGCTTCTCTCTCGTGTCCGTGCAGGCCCATCGTTTTAGGTCACGTCCCTGACCGCGCGCGATGAGTTGTTCACAGATTCTGTGGAAAAGTTTGTGGAAAACTCCCGTCGTCGCGCCAAAACTCTATGGTTCTCGGCCCTTGCTGCGCTTTGCACCAACATGGTGCGACGTGCGGCGCGCGACGAACGGCACATTATACCGACTCGTCATCGGCTGACGCGACGCGCACGCAATCGGCCGCAGTCGTGCTAGGATTCTCCGTGCCCGTCGTTTTCCCCGCTGGGTTGGCACGTTCCGTCCGCACCGCTCGCACCATCGCTGTCGTTCCCGCTCGATACCAAAGCTCCCGTCTTCCCGGCAAGCCGCTTGCGCTCATCGGCGGCCAGACGATGATCGAGCACGTGTGCCGGCGCGCGGCCGAAGCGCGGCGCGTCGACGCGGTCGTCGTCGCGACCGACGATGAACGGATCGCGAACGCGGTCGACGCCTTCGGCGGCACCGCGGTGATGACGAGCGACGCGCACCTGAGCGGCACCGATCGTCTCGCCGAAGTCGCCGCACACCTCGAGGGCGAGATCGTCGTCAACGTGCAAGGCGACGAGCCGATGATCTCCCCCGACGCGATCGACGCGGTCGTCGCGCTCGTCGAGCGGCGCACCGACACCGGCATGGGCACGTTGCGGAAGCGCGTGACCGATCCCGCGGACGCCGACAATCCGGCCGTCGTCAAGCTCGTCGTCGATGCGAACGGCAACGCGCTGTATTTTTCGCGCGCGCCGATTCCGTTCACCCGTCCGGGGCATCCCGTGCCGCCGGTCTGGAGACATTTAGGGCTGTATGCCTACCGGCGTGAGTTCCTCCTGCGCGTGGCGGCCCTGGCCCCGACGCCGCTCGAGCGCGCCGAAGGGCTCGAACAGCTCCGCGTGCTCGAGCACGGGCTCGAGATTGCGACCGTCGAAACCACCGCTGACACGATTGGCGTCGACACGCCGGAGGACCTGGAACGGGTTCGCCGTCTGATCGAGGCCGGCGTCCCCCACTGAGGCGATCACATGGCGCACACCGACTCATCCCGACCCGTGAAATACATCTTCGTGACCGGCGGCGTCGTCTCGTCGCTCGGCAAGGGACTGGCCGCCGCGTCGATCGGCTGCCTGCTGGAAGGCCACGGCTACAAGATCGCGCTCCAGAAGTTCGATCCTTATATCAATGTGGATCCGGGGACGATGAGCCCCTACCAGCACGGCGAGGTCTACGTCACCGACGACGGCGCGGAGACGGACCTGGACCTGGGCCACTAC
>CAZNMF010000344.1:0-6954 GCA_964573795.1 uncultured Solibacteraceae bacterium | reverse complement strand
ATGACGAACAGTGCTATTTGCGGTTTGTTGCGGGTGCGCTGACGGAAGAGGATCGCCGCGCGCTGCGTCTGCCATTTCACGCCCTACACGCACGGCGATTGTCGTTCGTCTGGCGCAGTCAGCCGTGGTCGTGGCGCGCGGCGGTGCCGGCGAGGTTTCGCGACTTCGCCCTAGTCCGGCTCCGCGATGCCGGGGAGGCTACTCCGGACGCCGACGGCGCTCGGCATCTTCGGCCAGGATGTCGCTGACGAGATCGGTCGAGACACGGAAGTTCGTCTCCAGCAAGCGCGCCAATGCCGTCGCAAGGTCGACGAAGTCGCGGCTCGCAGCTGCCCGAAGCACACCGAGCGTGCCGGTGTTTCGGATGCCCCGACGGGATGCCTCGATGCGACCAGCGGTTTCGTCGATCAGCAGCAGGGCGCCTGGCTCGGACTCGGCCAGCAGGATGGCCGCGCGCTCTCCGAGGTCGAGGTGCCTCATTTCCTCGTCGCCGACAGCCGCGTCACGCGCCTCGATCCATGACGGCAGACGGCCCGCCCAGGCCTTCACGCTGTCCGGCGCTTCCGCCGCGGTCAACTCGACGATGACCTGCCGAGGCGCGACGACGCCGCCGTACAGTTGCGGCAGCACGTCGATTTCCCCAATCAGAATGAGGTAGTTGAGCGGAGACGTGTCGGCGACGACAACGGTCATCGCGACGACGCGAGGGCCGCTTCCGCGTCCTTCCGCACGTCATCCACGGTCAGGTCGAGCAGCACGCCGTGCGCCTTCAGGATACCGTCCATTTCGTAGCGCGACCGCACACCAAGCAGCGTGCGCGCTTCGAATACGGACAACCTCCCGGACCGAACGCCACCAACCGCGAGTGCCTCCAGGGCAACGCGCGTCAGGCTGGCATCGTCAGGTGCGATTCGCCGGGCCAGTTCCTCGGGGACGTCGAGGTGAATCGTCATGGGCGCTACTCACCACGCATTGTAGCGCGGTCGTTGTCGGCGCGGCGCTCGCGACGCCGGCACCGTGAGCGGACCCGACCACCTCCGCCAAGGTGCCGTGGTTCGCCGAAGCCTTGTGCGAAGACGAAAAGTCCGCCCCTCCCTTGAAGGCGAGACGCTTTGAGACGAGCTGTCAGTGGACGCTCGTCTCCGTCGTGACGCCGAACGTGCGGAAGCCGGAGTACTCGGCATGTCCGGTCAGGCTTTGGCCTCGCGTGATCTGGCCGGAGACGCCGACGTCGTACGTCTCGTCCATCGTGGCCGGCACCCAGATGCCGAGCTTCGGCTCAGGCGCGTAGTTGACAGTGACGATGGCGCGAACGACTTGCGTGTCGTCCGCCGTCAACGCGGCATTCGCGCGCAGTTCGCTCCGCAGGACCGCGCCCGTCGCGGGCTCGATCCAGAACCGGCCGCGCACGGTGATGGCATGAGGCGACTGAATCAGCGACGGCGTCTGCTGCTCGACGAAGCTGACGATCTCGCACGCGACCTTGCCGATCGTGGCTCGGCCGTCGGCAGAAAAGGACGATCGGGCCAGGTTTTCCGCTTGCAGAAACATCAGCGCCGTCATCGGCGTGTTGATCGTGCGGTCGACGAATCCTGGATTCAGATTGAACCGCGCGCTCTCGTCGCTGATGGCGACGGCCTGTTCGGCGGACTCCGCGTCGAAATGCGTGAGCAGGGCGGTGAGGCGCTCGCCGCGATCGCGGACGCGCCGTCCATCGACTTCGTACACGTCTCGAAACGCCGCCCATCCGGAGGCGCCGATCGGCAGGACGAGCAGGTCCGCACGCGTCTGACGCGTGGACAGCGCGACGTTGCGCATCCCGTTGATCTGCTGCGCCTGCTCGTACGTCTCGACCGCCACGACGTTGGACATGCCGGCGATGAACCGCTGGACGTGCGCGGCGGCCTTCGCAAGGATCTCCGGCGCGGGGGCTTGCCTGGCGTCGAGCACGCCCGGGGCGACTGCCAAGAGAGCAGCCGCGACCACTGTCGCGACCGAGCGAGTACGCGTCGCACTCATGGATCGCCTCCTCTGTTGCCTTATCCTTCGGCAGGAGCGATGCTATCGTGTGTCCCCTGTAGGAGCAACTAGGATGGCTATGACCGACGAACGTCTCGAGTTGCCGCAGGGCACATTGGATTTGCTCATTCTCAAGACGCTGTCGCTCGAGCCCATGCACGGGTGGGCGATCTCCGAGCGCCTTCGTCAGGTGTCGCGAGCCGCGCTGCAAGTGCCGCAGGGCTCGATCTATCCCGCGCTGCATCGTCTGGAGCGCCGCGGATTGATTGCCGCCGAGTGGGGCACGTCCGACAACAACCGCAAGGCGAAGTACTACGAGCTGACCAAGCTCGGCCGGAAGCGTCTCGCCGCCGAATCCGACCTCTGGGCGAAGCTCACGACGGCTGTCGGGCTCGTGCTCGATCTGAACTGATTGCGGCCGGCCATGTGGCTGGAACTGCAGGAACGCTGGAACGACCTTCGCTATCGCGTGCGGTCGCTCGCGCGTCGCGACGACCTCGAGCGTGAGTTGCACGCGGAGCTCGAGGCGCATCTCGAGCGGGAAGCCGAGACGTACGAGCGGCGCGGCGTCGCAACCGATGAGGCCCGCCGCCTCGCGCGTGTGACGTTCGGCGGGATCGAAGACATCCGCGAAGCCACCCGCGTGGAGCTGGGAACCGCATTCGTCGAGTCGATCACGAGCGACATCCGCCGCGCCTTGCGAGGTTTTCGCGCGAGGCCCGGCTGGACGTCGGCGATCGGCCTGACGCTGGCGCTCGGTATCGGCGTGAACGTCGCGGCCTTCGCGATCGTCAAGGGCGTGCTGCTGACGCCGCTGCCGTATCCGGACGCGGACCGGCTCGTCGCGATTTGGGCGACGGTCGATGACGACGCGAGCCGGCTGCAAGCCACGGTGCCCGAATACGTCGCGTGGCGCGATCGCACGCACGTGTTCGAGGACGTCTCCACGTACGGCTACGTCATGGCGGATTTGGCCGGCGAAGACGGTTCCGGCGCCGAGGCCGTTCGCACGCAGCAATGCAGCGCCAGCCTGTTTCGTGCGCTGCGCGTCCCGCCCGAGCTGGGACGCACGTTCACCGACGCCGAGACGCCGATCGACGGACGCGCGAGCGTCGCCGTCATCACATATCGGCTCTGGCAGCGCCGCTTTCACGGCGATCCGCGCGTCCTCGAGCAGCGTGTGCGCATCGACGACGGCGTCTACACCATCGTCGGTGTCATGCCCGCGAGCTTCGTCTCCGGCAACGAGATCGATGTCCTCGTGCCGCTCGTCTTGAACCGGAACCGCCTCAGGGGATCGGCGCGCGGATGGCCCGTCATCGCGCGCTTGAAGCCGGGCGTATCCATCGACGAGGCGCAAGCCGACGCGAACGCGGTGTCCGTGCGCCTCGGCGCGGAGCGTGACGAACGGCTCGGCGCAATCGTGCAGCCGTTCTGGGTCGCGCAGCGCGGCAGTCTGGGCAGGCCATTGGCGGTCCTCGAGGGCATCGTCGCGGTGGTCCTGCTGCTCGCGTGTACGAACGTCAGTGGTTTGCTGCTCGCACGAACGATCGCGAGACGTGCGGATCTCCTCGTGCGCTGGGCGATTGGGGCGGGGCGCGCGCGGCTGATTCGGCAGTTGCTGATCGAGAGCGTATTGCTCGCCGGAGTCGGCGGCTGTCTGTCGATGGCGGTGGCGTGGCTGGCGCTCGACGTGCTGGTCGCGAAAGGACCGTTGATCCTGCCGGCGGCCAGTACCACGCTCGACGGTCGTGTGACGGTATTCGCTGTTGCGCTCTCGATGGCCGTGGGCGTGCTGCTCGGGCTCACGCCCGCGGCGTATGTGTGGCGAGCTGACTTCGGCGAAGCGCTGCGGTCTTCCAGCCGCGCGGTCTGGGAGCCGCGGCGCGTGCGGCGGCTACGCGGCGCGCTGGTGGCGACGCAGATCGCCGCGGCACTGACGCTGCTCGTCAACGCCGGCTTGCTCGTCAACACGTTCGTCCGGCTCACGGTCAATCCACTCGGTGGCGATCCGGCGGCCGTCGCCTCGTTCACGATGCAGTTCGCGCCGGCGCGTTACCAGACGATTGTCGGGTCACGCGGCGGCTTGCCGCTGCTCGACTTCAGTCCCGAGCCGGCGCGTCGGGCCGCGGAAATCTCGCGACGCCTCCGAGCCATGCCCGGTGTCCTGGACGCCGCGGTCGTCAATCACGTGCCGTTCGTCGAGGCCGGGCCGCTGAGGTCGATCGACATTGGAGATGGCGCGCGCGCCGACGCCGGGGGGCCGCGTGCGCGCATCTACGTCGTGACGCCGCACTTCTTCGCCACAGTGCGCATGCCGGTGGTGCGCGGCCGGGACTTCGACGCGCGCGACACGCCGGACGGGCCATTGGTGGCCATCGTCAGCGAGACGTGGGCCCGCACGTTGTGGGGCAGCCGTAGCCCAATCGGCGAACGGATTCGCGTAGCGACCGACGATCGGGCGCGCGAGATCGTCGGCGTCGTCGTCGACAGCCGCGTGAACCCGCAGGAGCGCGCCGTAACGCCCATGATCTACACGCCGCTCGGTCAGCAGCCGGCGCAGGACGTCGCGCCCAATACCGGCGAGTATCTGTTGATGACAGTCGTCTTCAGAACCGCTCGCGATCCACTCGCAGCCGCGGCGGCGGTCCAGACGATCGTGGCCGACGTCGATCCGGGCCGTCCTCCCGTTGACATTCATCTGCTCGAGCGAGATCTGTCGCGTGTGCTCGAGGCATGGACCTATTTCGCCAGCGCCATGACGACGTTCGCGGTGATTGCGATGCTGCTCGCGGCGATCGGCGTCTACGGCGTCGTCGCGCATGCGATGGCGCAGCGCGCACGGGAGCTGGCCATCCGCCGGGCGCTTGGGGCGGGGCAGTGGGATGTCTGGCGGCTGGCGATCGGCTACATCGGCTGGTTCCTCGCGTGCGGGCTCGCTTGTGGAATGGCGGCCGCGGCGGCGTCGACGCGCCTGATCCAAGGCGCGCTCTGGGGCGTGACGCCAACGGACGCGCCGACCTACACGATCGCGGCGCTGCTGATGATTGCCGCGACGTGCGGCGCAATCGTCCTGCCCGTGCGCCGCGTCCTGCGCGAGGCCCCGGCGGCGGCGTTGAAAGTCGAATAGCGCGCCGGCCTCGGCGCGCTCTATTCCTGTAGAAGCACAAATGGTGTAGACTCCCTCCTGCCACGCCCCTGTCACTGCCGGATCCCGCGTGCCTGCGCGGGAGACGAGGTTCCATGCGCACCAACACGATCCGCACGCTCGGGGTGTGTGCGGTGCTCGCGCTTGCCATCGTCGTGGTGGCCGGGCAGGGGCCGGGCGCGGGACGCGCTCCGCAGGAACCGGCTGGCAAGCCCATCTTCCGCGGCGGCGTGGACGTGCTGTCGGTCGACGTCCAGGTCGTCGACAAAGACGGTCATCCCGTCGCGGACCTTGGACCTGACGCGTTCACCGTCACGGTCGCGGGCAAGAAGCGACGCGTCGTCTCCGCCGAGCGCGTCGACGTACACCAGCCGGCGAAGGTGCAGCCGGCTGCGACCGCGCCGGCGCCGCGCGCGGCATTGCCGGTCGAGACGGCGGCGCCCGGCGACGGGCCGGCGTATTTCCTGACGATCGATTGCCTCAGCTTCGAGCCGACGCAAACGGCGGCGGTCATTCGCGCCGCGAAGAACTTCGTGTCGCGGCTCGGCGCTGGCGAGCGCATCGGCGTGTTCGCGTATCCGACCGGGCCGAAAGTCGAAGCGACCACCAATCATGCCGAGGTGCTGGCGGCGCTCGAGCAGGTCTACGGGCAGAGTCATCCGCCGTCGGGATTCACGACGCAGACTCGCCCGAGTCCGCACCTCATCGTCGACGCCACCGAGCCCCATCGCGCAGCCGCGGTTGCCCAGATCGCGGGACAGACAGACGAGCTCTATCGCATCGCCTTGCAGGAAGAGGCGCAGAACACGGCCAGCATCGGCATGCTCAGTGCGTTCATGCGCGCCCTTCGGGCGCTGCCGGACCGCAAGGTGGTCGTGCTCGTCAGTTCCGGCCTGATCAGCGCGGACAAACCGGGCTATCGTCCGGACTTGGGAGACCGAGGCAGCCGCATCGGACAGGAGGCGGCCGCGTCGAACGCAAGCATCTACTCGCTGTTCGTCGATCAGACGTTCCTGGGCTACGGTGCGGGACGCAATCCCCTCGAGAGGGGCGAGCGTATCAATCGCGACGCGGAGATCCTCAATCGCTATCTCGATCAGGTCTCCGGCGCGTCCGGCGGCACGATGTTGACGTCGCTGACCGACGACGGCACGGCGGCGTTCAATCGCATTCTCGACGAGACGTCGTCGTACTACTTGCTGGGCGTTGAAGCCGAGAACAGCGATCGCGACGGCAAGCCGCACGCGTTGACCGTCAAGACGACCGCGCCTGGCGCGACGGTACGCGCGCGGTCGTGGGTGATGATTCCGAAAGCTGCCGAATGATCGTCCGACGACGACGTACCGTGTCGTCACGTGCGAAATGAGGAATCTCGAGATGCGTCCACTGAGCCTCGTTCCTGTGTTGTTGCTGTCTACCGCGGTCGTGCTGGCGCAGGGGCAAGGCGAACAGCCCGTCTTTCGCAGCGGCGTCGACGTCATCTCCGTCGACGTGCAGGTCATTGACAAGGACGGGTTTCCGATCGCCAATCTCACGCCCGACAAGTTCCGGGTCACCGTCGATGGCCGGCAACGGCAGGTGGTCTCGGCGACGCTGGTCGGCACGGCAGTGCGGCGCGAGGCGGCCTCCTCCAACGGACGAAGGGACGCGCCACCTGTCCAGCGACCGGTGTCGCCGGCGCCCGCGGAGAGTCCTCAGGACCTGCCGCCGATCGTCCTGGCGTTCGACTGTTTGAGCTTCCCGCCGGCCGCCGAGGTGCACGTCGTCCAGCTCGCGCGTGATTTCGT
>CAZNMF010000343.1:0-9482 GCA_964573795.1 uncultured Solibacteraceae bacterium | reverse complement strand
GACCCGTCGGCGGCGCTGCTCGAGGTGCTCGATCCCGAGCAGAACGCGACGTTCCTCGATCACTACCTCGACGTCGAGTACGACCTGTCGAACGTGATGTTCGTCTGCACGGCCAACGTGCTGCACACGATCCCGCAGGCGCTGCGCGATCGCATGGAAGTGCTGCAGCTCGCCGGGTACACGGAGATCGAGAAGACGGAGATCGCCAAGCGCTTCCTCGCCCCGAAGGCGATCGAAGGCGCGGGCCTCACCGAGAAGAACCTGCGGTTCACCGGGGACGCGTTCCAGACGATCATCCAGCGCTACACGCGCGAGGCCGGCGTCCGCAGCCTCGAGCGCGAGATCTCGTCGATCTGCCGCAAGGTCGCGCGCAAGGTCGTCGTCGAAGGCACGGACTTCAACGAGGACGTCAACGCGGCGAAGGTCACCGAGTACCTCGGCGTCCCGCGCTTCCGGCCGTCGGTCGCCGAAGAGAAGAACGAGATCGGCATCGCCACGGGTCTCGCATGGACGGAAGTCGGCGGCGAGATCCTCGTGACCGAAGCGACGCTGATGCCGGGCCGCGGCAAGCTCACGCTCACCGGCAAGCTCGGCGACGTGATGCAGGAGTCGGCGCAGGCGGCGATGAGCTGGGTGCGGTCGAAGACCGCCGACCTCGGCATCCCGAACGACTTCAACCGCCGCACCGACGTGCACGTGCACATCCCCGAGGGCGCGATCCCCAAGGACGGGCCGTCGGCGGGCATCACGCTGGCCACCGCCATGGTCTCGGCGCTCGCGCGCGTGCCGACGCGGCGCGACGTCGCCATGACCGGCGAGATCACGCTGCGCGGCAAGGTCCTGCCGATCGGCGGCGTGAAGGAGAAGCTGCTCGCCGCGCACCGTGCGGGCCTGCTCAACATCATCCTGCCGAAGGACAACGAGAAGGACCTGGCGGACATCCCCAAGAACGTCCTCGACGCGATGAACGTGAACCTCGTCGAGACGATGGACGAAGTGCTGAAGACGGCGCTGGCGGGCCCGCTGCCCGCCGTCCCGCCGCCAGACGCCGGCGAGGGGCTGCCGTCCGAGCTCGGCACCAGACACTGACGCGCGCGCGTCGCACGTTCGACATCCGCCGGGTGTCATCAGGGTTGCAGCCCAGGTGACACCCGGCGTCGTTTTTGCCCATAATGCCCTGCATTCCGGCAATCCCGGAGGAGGGGTGCATGGCCATCGCCAGAAAGCTCTTTGCCGCTGCGGTGTTGATCACCGGGCTCGCCGTCTCGCTGGCGGCGCAGCGCGATCGTCAGATGGGCGGCCTCGGCCTCGAGGTCTTCGAGGACAAGAACTTCAACGGCCGCAGCGCGACGTTCCTCTACGACACACCGGATCTCCGCACGAGCGGCATGGACGGCCGCATCTCGAGCCTGCGGATCGTCAACGGCGAGACATGGCAGGCGTGTACGGGCGTCAACTACACCGGCCGCTGCCAGGTGTTCTCCGGCAACGAGTCGGATCTCGCCAAGCGGACCGGGTGGAACGACGCAATCATGTCCGTGCGCCGCATCGGCGGCAACCGCGGTGGCGGCGGCCCGATCGTGCCGGGCCCCGGCGGTCCAGGCTTCGGCCCGCGCGACGGCGTCGAGCTCTACGCCGGCACACGCTACTCCGGCCAGCGCAAGGTCGTCGCGTCGGCGGTTTCGAATCTACGCTCCATCGACTTCAACGATCGCGCGTCGAGCCTGCGCATCGCGCGCGGCGAGATCTGGGAGATCTGCGTCAACGCCAACTACGACGACTGCCGCGTCGTCGACGACGACGTGCCGGATCTCGGCGTGATCGGATTGAACCGCGAGATCTCGTCGATGCGGCCGCGGCCGTTCGGCCGCGGCGGCGGCAGCGCGATCGGCCGCCCGCGCATCGTCTTCTACAGCGAGATTGGCTACCGCGGCCGATCGACGACGATCGAGCGAGACACGCCGAGCCTCCGGCTGCGCGGCGGCATCCGCAGCGCGCGCGTGTTGTCGGGCCAATGGGAGGTCTGCGAGAACGACCGGTACGGCGGCCGCTGCATCGTCCTGACGGGCGAGGTCCCGAATCTGGCCAGTTCCATCCTGCGCACGGGCCCCGCGTCCGCGCGGGCCCGATAGCCGGGCAGTGAACGCCCGGGGAGCGGCGAGCTCCCCGGGCTCACGACCGCGGCCGCATGTCTCTTCACGTCCCTGCACAGCCGATGCCCGCGGGATCTCTGCGCGCTCGGATGTCGTAAGGAATCCGGCCGCCTCCGGTATCGACATCGTCATGGCCGACAACAACTACCGCGAGACCCTCCGGATCACGGGTGTCCCGTCGTTCCTCTGGACGCAGTTCCTCGGCGCCTTCAACGACAACGTCTCGAAGATCATCGTGACGTTCATCGTCATGGGCGAGATCGGCAAGGTGCAGGGCACCACGCTCGTCGCCGCGATCTTCATCCTGCCGTTCCTGCTCTTCTCGGGCTACTCCGGCTATCTCGCCGACCGCTTCAGCAAGCGCCGCGTGCTCGTCGCGGTGAAGGTGCTGGAAATCGGCATCATGCTGCTGTCGATTCCCGGGCTGCTCGGCCATCGGGTGCCGCTGCTGCTGGCGGTGATGTTCCTGATGGGCACGCACTCGACGTTCTTCAGCCCGTCGAAGTACGGCATCGTGCCCGAGCTCGTGCCCGCGTCGCTCATCTCCGCCGCGAACGGCCTGCTCGAGATGAGCACGTTCGCCGCGATCGTGCTCGGCACGAGCATCGGCGGCGCGTTGTTCGTGCACTGGCAGGACACGCCCCTGCACCTGAGCCTCGTGCTCGTGGCCATCGCGCTGACCGGGCTCGCGTGCAGCCTCGGCATTCCGAAGGTGCCGCCGGCGAAGGCGTCCGCGCGTCTGTCGGTCAACCCGTTCGCGGAAGTGTGGCGCGGCGCCGTGCGCGTCTGGCCCGATCGCACGCTGCGCGCAACGATGTTCGGCGACACATACTTCTGGTTCCTGGGCGCGCTGCTCCAGGCGGCGCTGCTGCCCTTCGGACAGGACGTCCTGCACGTCGGCGAGGACGCGGCCACGCAGCTCTACGCCGCCCTGGCGATCGGCATCGCGGCCGGCAGCCTCAGCGCGGGCCGGCTGTCCGGCCATCACATCGAGCTGGGCCTCGTGCCCGTTGGCTCGATCGGGCTCGGCATCTTCTCGCTCGGTCTCGCGCGCTCGTCGACCTACGCCGGCGCGGTGGTCGCACTGGCGCTGCTGGGATTCTCGGGCGGCTTCTTCGCCGTGCCGCTCAACGCGTTGCTGCAGCACCGGCCGGCCGACGACGAGAAGGGACGGATTCAGGCGACGAAGAACTTCGCGGAGACGCTCGGCATCCTGCTCGCGTCGGGCCTGCTCTACGCGCTGAACAGCATCGTCGGCCTCACCATTCCGCAGATCTTCGTCGTGGCCGGCATCTTCACGCTGCTGTCGAACTTCTACATCCTGGCGAAGCTGCCCGACTTCTTCATCCGGTTCACGCTCTGGCTGCTCACGCACACGGTCTACCGCATTCGCATCGTCGGGCGGCCGAACATTCCGTCGCGCGGTCCTGCGCTGCTCGTCGCCAATCACGTCTCGATGATCGACGGCGCGCTGGTCGCGGCGTGCATCCAGCGGTTCGTGCGGTTCATGGTGTACGCGCCCATCTATCGCAAGCCGCTCTTCCATGCCGTGCTGAAGCGGATGTCCGCGATCCCGATCAGCGCGTCGAACCGCAAGGAGATGATCGAGGCCATCGGCCGCGCGCGCGCCGAGCTGCAGGCCGGCCACGTCGTCTGCATCTTCGCGGAAGGCGCGGTCAGCCGCACGGGCAACATGCTGCCGTTCAAGCGCGGCTTCGAGCGCATCGTCGCCGGGCTCGACGTGCCAATCGTGCCGATCTATCTCGACCGCGTCTGGGGCAGCGTCTTCAGCTTCAAGCACGAGAAGTTCATCTGGAAGATGCCGGAGCGCCTGCCCTATCCCGTCACGGTGACCTGGGGGCAGCCGATGCCGTCGACGTCGACGGCCGTGCAGGTGCGGCAGGCGGTCACCGAGCTCGGCGCGGAGGCGATCGCCAACCGCCGAGGCCCGGACGAGCGCCTGCACCTCGAGCTCGTGCGATCCGCGCGCCGGCACTGGCGGCACTTCGCCATCGCCGACACCACGGGTCAGCGTCTCACGTACGGACGCGCGCTCATCGGCGCGTTCGCGCTGTCGCGCGCGATCGCGCGGCGCACGGCTGGCGAGCAGGCGATCGGCATCCTGCTGCCCGCCAGCGCCGGCGCGGCCATCACGAACATCGCGGCCTATTTCGCGAACCGGCTGCCGATCAATCTCAACTTCACGATCGGCCCTGACGCGCTGACGGCCGCGATCGATCAGGCGCGCATCACGACGATCTTCACGTCGCGCAAATTCCTCGCGAAGGCCGGGCTCGAGGAACGGCCCGGCATGGTCTTCCTCGAAGATCTCCGCGGCGCGATCTCGACGACCGACAAGCTCGTCGCGATCGCGCACGCGCGCCTGACGCCCCGCGCGCTCCTGCGCCGCTGGTTCGGCGGCGCGCGGACGGGGGCGTCGCCGCTCGCGACGATCATCTTCTCGAGCGGCAGCACGGGCGTGCCGAAGGGCGTCATGCTCACGCACGCGAACCTGCTCGCCAACATCGACTCGATCGCGCAGATCTTCCCGGTGAACACGTCGGACGTCTTCATCGGCGTCCTGCCCCACTTCCACTCGTTCGGGTTCACGGGCACGTTCTGGTTCCCGCTGCTGATGGGCGCGGGCGTCGCGTACCACACGAATCCGATGGACGCGAAGGTCATCGGCGAGCTCGCGGAGACGTACAAAGCGACGATGCTGATCAGCACGTCGACGTTCTGCCAGACGTACGTGCGGCGGATCACCAAGGAGCAGTTTGCGACGCTCAAGTACGCCATCGTCGGCGCCGAGAAGCTGCGGCCGCAGGTCGCAGCCGACTTTCGGGAGAAGTACGGCCTCGATCTGCTCGAGGGCTACGGCATGACGGAGATGGCGCCCGTCGTCGCCGTCAATCGGCCCAACTTCGTCGACGACCACGACGAGCAGATCGGAACGAAGCCCGGATCGGTCGGTCATCCGATTCCCGGCGTCGCCGCGAAGGTCGTCGATCGCGACACGGGCGAGGATCTCGGGACGGATCGCGAGGGTCTGCTGCTCCTCAAAGGACCGAACATGATGGTGGGATACCTCGATCAGCCCGAGCGGACGTCCGACGTGATCCGCGACGGCTGGTACGTGACCGGCGACATCGCCAGGATCGACGAGGACGGCTTCATCTTCATCACGGACCGTTTGTCGCGCTTCAGCAAGATCGGCGGCGAGATGGTGCCGCACGTGAAGGTCGAGGACGCGATCAACGAGATCCTGGGCGACGCGCTCTCCGCCGTCACCGCGATTCCGGACGAGACGAAAGGCGAACGCCTCGTCGCGTTCTACGCGCGGCCCGACCTGGCGCCGGAACAGTTGTGGGAGAAGCTTTCTTCGACGGATCTGCCAAAGCTCTGGCTGCCGCGGCGCGACTGCTTGTTCCAGATCGAGGCGATCCCGACGCTCGGGACTGGCAAGGTCGATCTCAAGCGGGTGAAAGAGATGGCAAAAGAAAAAGTGGGTTCTGAGGTTCCGGGGTTCTGAGCTCTGGGTTCTGGGGCGCGAGCCTTTTCGAACTTCGAAGTTCAAAGTTCGAAGTTCGAAGTTCCGCCGGCGCAGCGTCAGGCGCCGGCGGCCTACCCTTCCTGCGATACCGCCGACAGCGCGAAGCACAGCGCCATGACGGCCATGAAGAACGTCTGCAGGCTGAAGAACCCTTCGATCGAGATCGCGAGCAGGATGGCCGTGCCGACGGCGAAGGCGCGGGAAACGCCGCGCAGCAGCAACGCCTGCTCGGCGCCGTACTTCAGGACGACGAGCCCGGCGGCGCCGATGGTGGCGATGAGCAGCGAGAGGCTGAGGCTGAAGCCGTTCAGCACGCCGAGGAACGTCGGCTGATGCAGACCAGGAATGAGGATGACGTACGTCGCGCGCGCGCTGTTGACGTGCGCGACGGTCTCCGGCGGCAGCGCGTTGAGGCCGGACACGTGCTCGGCCAGGTGCACGATCGCGGTCGCGAACGCAACCCAGCAGCCCAACTGAAAGAGCCATATCTGGCGCGGCGGCATGGTCACCGGCCGCTCCGCGCCACCGGCATCCGCGGCAGCAGATCGTCGCGCTGGGCGGCCTGCCACGCGAACGCCGCCGCCACGGTGGCGGCCTGCTTCACGTCGTCGGGCTGAACGCGATCGTAGACATCCATGGTCGAGTGATGCGTGCGTGAATTGTACTCGTATCGCTCCTGGACGAACTGGAATGACGGGATGCCTACCCGACGGAACGAGAGATGGTCGGTCGACGGCACGCCGCGCGGACTGATCATCGTCACGCCGAGATCGGCGAGCGGGGCGCTCCAGGCCTCGAAGATCTCCTGCACGGCCGCGTTGCCCTCGGTCCAGACGCCACGGATGGGCCCCGTGCCGTTGTCGAGGTTGAAATAGACCGACAGCGTTGCGGCGCCGGGCGCCGGCGCCCCGGCCGTGCCGAGATGCGCGCGCACGTAGGCCGCCGATCCGTGGAGACCGGTTTCCTCGTCTCCCCACAAACCGATGCGAATCGTGCGCCGTGGCCGCAGGCCCAGCGTCCGGATGATGCGAACGGCGTCCATCGTTGCCGCAACGCCGGCGGCGTTGTCCGTCGCGCCGGTGCCGCCGTGCCACGAGTCGAGATGCGCGCCGAGCAGGACGACCTCGCCGGCCTTGTCGGTGCCTGGGATCTCGCCGATGACGTTGAAGCTGTTCGGATGCGCGGCCGTCTCGTCCGTGAATCGCGCCTGAATGTTCAGCTCGACGGTCACGGGCACGTCGTGCTCCAGCAGGCGCACCATGCGGTTGTAGTGCTCGACGGCGAGCGTGACCTGCGGCAGCGTCGCCGCGGGATCCGCGTAGGGCGACGCGCCGTTCTGCACGAAGAGCGTGCCGCCGTCGGGCCGCTGCTGCACCCAGGACAGGTCGCTGCCGCCGGACGCGAGATCGCCTGACGGGCCGCGATCGAACAGCGCGGCGACGCCCTCGGACTGATAGAAGCGCAGCAGATTGAACGCACCATCCGGCACCGACGTGTCGGCGTCCTCATCCTCGTCGGCGGGCAAAGCATGCGGCGTCATGGCCTCGTCGCGCCACTTGCCGCCCTGGTCCGCGTACCGCAGGACGTCGCCGTCGCCGTGCTCGTACATGCGCACGACGCGCGCCGATTGCGTCAGCACGATCTTGCCGCGCAGCTTGCCGCGCCATCGCGCGGCGTCGACCGCCGTCGTGATGACGGGACGCACGACGTCCGCGACGATCGTGCCGTTCGTCGCTGGCGTCCACGCCTTCGGCATGCCGATGATCGGCATCGCGCGCGGGCTCGTCATCGCGGCGTGAAAGTTCAAGAGGGACCAGCCGCGCCCGGAGGCGAAGCGCTCCTTGTGCACGTTCGAGAGGCCCCATGACTCGAGCCGCTTCACGACCCAGTCGCCGGCTTCCTCGAATTCCGGCGATCCCGTCAGCCGCGGGCCGTAGCGATCCGTCAGCCAGAAGATCGTGTCCATCACCTGCGATCGCGTCAGGCCCTCGTCGCGGATCTTCGCGATGGTGGCCGTGTCGGCGGATTCCGACGTCCGAGTCTGGAATGCGCCAGGAACGGACGACAGCAGCACGAGCAGTGCAGCAATGGCGGGTTTCACGGAGATCTCAGTCGGAGATCATAGCAAGCTCCTGCGCGGGCCTCATGGGCCGCCGCGCACGTCGACGGCCGAGGCCGCCGGGCTCGCCGCCGCTACGCACCAGCGAGCCGTGCCTGTCCGATCCGTGCGAGTTGTTTGAGACTGTCCAGCCGCGCTCTCAAGACGCGCTGTCCCGCCGCCGTGAGCTTGTACGGACGGCGCCGATCTTCGGCCGGCAGCGGCTGAATCCAGCCTCGCTCCTCGAGCCTCGCAATGGCTCCGTACAGCGTGCCCGGGCCGAGGCGCTGGCCGGTCATGCTCTCGATGTCGAGGGCGATGGCGTAGCCGTGCTTCGGCTCGTCGGCCAACGAGATCAGAATCAGCAGCGCCGGCTCCGAAAATCGGCCGAGATCCGAGAGATCGGACGACGTGCGCGTCATCGCGGTTGCTCAGAGCTCGTCGTGATCGTCCGGCGATCGAGAATCACGAAGACGACCATCGTCTGACACGCGTACATCGACGCGAGCGTCGCGAGCACGGGAGCCGCGCGCAGCAAGGCGTCCGGGTAGGCCAGCAGTGACCAGGCGCCGCTGTCGGTCGCAATCCATGCGAAGGACATCGCACTCGTGGCGATGACGACGGTCGAGACAAACGCGATCCGGGACTTCCCGACGAAGACGCGCCTGAGACAGACGAACGCCAACACCGAAACCAGAAACGGCAGCGTCCACACCGGGCCGATCATGACCGCGTCCATACCAATCGTCGCTCGCGGCATGCGCGACATGTAGATTGCGGATGCCGCGAACAATTCGGCGACGGCGACACCGAACGACACCAGATACGCAAGCGCGACTCTCGCGAGCAACGCGCCAATCGAGTCGCGATACCGCACGCTCGGCCACACCTGTTCGCGCACGGCACCGCGCAGCAGATCGCAGAGCACGTGCCACGTGACACCGAGCGACTCGGCGACGTCCCAAACCTCGTCGCGATATCGCGCTTTCCACGCGGACGGATAGAGGGACAGGAACACGCGCAGCATCGCGCGGCGGAGACGTGATGGCTCCATAGGGTTTGCCTCGTTCCGCGTAGTATTACGTCCGGCGTAGCAACCGTCAAGGCAGCGGAAGAACCTGGAACGGAGAACCGAGAACCTCAGAACCGACTAGAATCTCTTTCTTATGCATTCACGACGCTTCGGTCGCTTGGGATGGCCGGTTTCCGAGATCGGCTACGGGCTGTGGGGAGTGGGCGGATGGACCGGGTCGGACGACGACGAGTCCGTGAAGTCCATCGAGCGCTCGATCGCGCTGGGCTGCACGTTCTTCGACACGGCGCTGGCGTACGGCGACGGCAAGAGCGAGCAGATTCTCGGCCGCGTCCTGAAGCGCCATCGCGACAAACCGCTCGTCGTGGCCACGAAGATTCCGCCGAAGACCCGTCATTGGCCCGCGCTGCCGACGCACAAGCTGTCGGACGTCTTTCCGCCTGACTACATTCGCGAGTCGACGGAAACGAGTCTGAAGAACCTCGGCGTCGAGACGATCGATCTGCAGCAGTTCCACGTGTGGACGGACGTGTGGGCCGACGACGAGCGCTGGCAGCGCGCCGTCGACGATCTGAAGCGCGAGAAGCTCATCCGCGGCTTCGGCATCAGCATCAACCGTTGGGAGCCGACGAACGTGTTGAAGGC
>CAZNMF010000342.1:0-2668 GCA_964573795.1 uncultured Solibacteraceae bacterium | reverse complement strand
GGCCGGGTCTTCAGACCCGGCGATCACCGATCGGTGCCCGGCAGATGGCCCGATAGCCCGATGTCAGATAGTGCGATAGCGAGAGAGTGAGATAGCGCGATACATGTGTCTTGTCTACTTCGGTCCCGCAATCTGCCAGATCAGATTCACGCGCGACGGGTTGAAGTAGTCGCCGCGCGCCATGCGCGGGCCGACGAGGTACCAGACGTAGAGATCGTTGGTCGCCGTGTGCTCCCAGATTAGATCGGGATGCTGGTCGCCGTTGAGATCCGCGACGGCGCGGATCTGCCAGGCCGGGCTCACCGAGGGCGAGGAGAACGTCGACTGCGCCGACACCGTGGCGCTGCGCATGTACCAGATCATGAGATGGCCGCTCGCGTCCTCCCAGATCAGGTCCGCGCAGCCGTCGCCGTCGATGTCACCGGCGCCGGCGATCTTCCACGTGCCGCCGACCGTCTGCGTGACGTGGCTCGCGTTCTCCGCATAACCGAAGGCGATCGGGCTCGCGGCGCCGCCCGACGCCGACATGAACCAGAAGAACACCTCGCCGGACGTGACGTTCTGCCAGACGATGTCGGCGGCGCCGTCGGCGTTGACATCGGCGGTGGCCATGATGCGCCAGGGCGAATTCGCGGCGATGGCCATGGTCTGCTCCGCGGTCTTCGTCGTGCCGTTCATCGCCCAGATCGTGAAGGCGCCGCTCGGCTGATGCTGCAGGATCACGTCGGGCCGGTTGTCGCCGGTGAGATCGCCGGTCGCCGCGACGCGCCAGCCGGCTGCAAGCTGACTCGGCGTGAGCCATGAGCCGCCGGTGAACATGTGGCGATCGAGGAACCAGGTGTAGACGTCCTGCGTCGTGCTCGTGTAGATCACGTCCGCGCGGCCGTCACCGCTGAAGTCGCTGCCGGCCGTGCGCGCGCGCCAGACGCCGCCCGCGCAGAGGCCGCCGCCGCTCGCGAGGTACGGATCGTTCGCGCTGCAGCCGTCCGACGGCGATCCGCTCGTGACGTCGAGGCGATAGATCGCGCCGCCGGTGTGGCTCACCGTATAGATCTCGCCGGCCGCGTCGACGCCGAAGCTCGAGACGGTGGTCGCCGCGCCGCCGAGATCGGCCGTGTGCTCGACGAGCGATCCGGCCGTGGCCTCTCCCGTCGACGGATTGATCGTCAGGCCGAGCGACCACACGCGGCTGTTCGAGTAGTCGGCGAAGAAATACCGGCCGCGGTACGTCGCCGGCAGCAGCCGGCCGCGGTACACGTAGCCGCCCGTGATCGCATGACCCGTCGAGTGCGAGTACTCGAACAGCGGATCGCGCAGCGGCGTTGGCGCGACCGCCGGCGGCGCGCCGCCGGTGTAGTTGCCGTTGGTGTGCGCGCCCTCGCGATTGCCCCAGCCGTAGTTGCGGCCGCCGGCGCCCATCGGCTCGTAGTCGATCTCCTCCCACGCGCCCTGTCCGACGTCGCCGATCACGAGCGCGCCGGTGCTGCCCGCGCGCCGCGCATCGAAGCTCCATCGCCACGGGTTGCGCAGCCCGAACGCCCAGATCTCCGGGCGGACGTCCGCGCGGCCCGGGTACGGGTTCGTCGGCGGGATCGCGTACGTGTGCCCGTCGGCGCCCGACACGTCGATCCGCAGCATCTTGCCGAGCAGCGACATCGGGTTCTGCGCGTTGTGATTCGGATCGTCGCCGGACCCGCCGTCGCCGAGCCCGATGTACAGATAGCCGTCCGGCCCGAACGCGATGTTGCCGCCGTTGTGATTGGCGAACGGCTGCTCGATGTACGCGTTGCCGCCAGGCCAGACGAGATCGGCGCGCGACAACGCGTCGACCTGCAACGGATTGCCGCTGGATCGGAGGAACCTCGCGATGACGGAATGGCCGGCGGCGTTGGTGAAGCTGACGAACACGCGGCCGCTCGTCGCGTAGTCCGGCGCGAACGCGAGGCCCAGCAGGCCGCGCTCGACGAGGCTCCCGGTTGGCAGTGAGCCGGAGACGTCCAGGAAGTCGGCGGCCTGGACCACGCCGTTCTTCAGGACACGGACGTGGCCGCCTTGCTCGATCACCATCTGGACGGTCGGATCGCTCGGGTCCTGAACGAGCCCGACGGGCGCGTTCAACCCGCTGGCGACGAGCGTGGCGTGCAACGGCGGAAGCTGCGCCGAGGCGTCGGCCGCGGCCAGCAGCGACGCCAGCGCGAGCCCGATGACCAGCCGGCGAGGCGCGATGGACATGGCGCTTCCGTCCTTTCAAGATCCGCGCCGCGGCGGCCGTTCGTCGTCGACACGGCCCACGCGCGCGCCAGCTTTCGAAGTTCGAACATCCCGGCCGAAATTGGAAAATCTGTCGGCGTCGCAGTGGGCGCAACGGGGTTCACCATGGAGACATGGAGGACATGGAGACGGCGACCTGGCGAGCTCGGCTCCGCCGGGCTGCGCGTGACGGCACGTCTCACAGACATGAACGCGAGACCTTTCGTCCAAACGCGCTCATGTCTGTGAGACGTGCCGTCACGCGTCGCCGCTGAAAGCGGCGCGCCAGGTCGCGGCGTCGCTCGTCTTCTCCATGCCCTCCACGGCTCCATGTGAATCACATCGATCCCGCGGTGCCACCGGTGCGGTACTGCAGCGGCGTCAGATTCGTGATCTTGCGGAAGACCCGGCAGAAGTA
>CAZNMF010000341.1:0-2651 GCA_964573795.1 uncultured Solibacteraceae bacterium | reverse complement strand
CGCGGGCGCCGATGTGCGCGCGAGCACGATCGGCGCGAAGTCATGCGTGCGTTGATAGACGACGGGCTCGATGTCGTTAGGCGAGCGTACCGGCACGTCGGCGGCGACACCCACGATCGTGTGCGGCGCCATCGTCGCGCCAAAGCCGGCGATCACCACGCGGCCGATCGGATCGTCGTCGCCCCAGATCCGGCGCGCTGCCATCCGGCTCACGACGAGCTCTCGGCGATCGTCGTCATCATCACGAAGCGCGCGCCCGGCGATCAGCCGGATGCCGACGACGTCGAAGTAGTGGGCCGAGATCGATCGAGCGGTGAACATCACCGTCGGTCCGTTCGACACATCAGGACGACGAAGCATGAGCCCAGCGCGGCTATCGGCGAACGGCGGATCGTCAGCGAATGCGAGCATCGGGAGTCCTGCTCGTGCGCTCTGCTCGCGCAGTGTCCGATAGAGAGCCGAACGGCGCGGCAGCTGCGCTCCCGCGGGAAAGCGTACGCTGATCTCCTGAATCTCCCGCAGCGGGAATCCCGGATCGATCGCGAGCGCGTGCGAGATCGATCGCGTGAGCAGGCTGGCGCCCAGCAGGAGCGCCGTCGCCAGGGCGATCTGCACGGCCAGCAGCGCGCCGCGCAGACGTCGCGCGCGGCGGTCGTTCGTGTGCCGATCGCTGCCCGTCGCTGCAGCGGCTCGCCGCACGACACGCAGCGCTGGCGTGAGACCGGCGACCAGCGTGGTGATCAGCACCAGCGAAAGGGCAAACGCGTAGACGGCGGCATTCCTCGTGTAGAACTCGGGGCGCTCGGGCCACTCGGACACGAAGTGGAAGACGATTGATGGCACGGCGGCGGCGAGCGCGACGCCAAGCGTGCCTGCCAGCGACGCGAGCACCGCGGCCTCCGTGACGAGCTGTCTGACGATGCGCGTGCGGCTGGCGCCAATCGCAAGCCTGATCGCCAGCTCCCGCTCACGCGCCAGGCCGCGCGCCAGCAGCAGGTTGCCAACGTTCGCGCACGCCAGCAACTGCACCAGGAGCACGGCGGCGAGCAGCAGGACCGTGATTTGGAGCGCGCCGTCGATCCGGCCCGCGGCGATCGGCCGCGTGTCGAGCGCGACGAGCGGCCTCGACGTCACGCCCGCCGCTTCCGCGAAGCTGTCACTCAGCGCCGTGAGCTCCGCGCTTGCCGCGTCGCGCGTCGCGCCGGGCGCGAGACGGCCGATGACGTCGAGTGGCGGCTGCGGCGCGTGCGGATCGACGAACGCGGCGCGATCGACCGACAGCGCGCCGAGCGGCAGCCACAGCTCGTAACGGCTGCTGTGGATGTCGACGAAGCCGCGGGTGGTGACGCCGACGACCGTGAACGGACTGCCGGAGAGACGGATTGTCCTGCCGACGATCGCCGGATCGCGATCGAAGCGCTCGCGCCACCATCGCTCGCTGATGATCGCCACCGCGTTCGGCGCCCCGACGTCGTCGTCGCCAGGCCCGAATCCTCGGCCGATGGCCACGCCGACGCGAAGCGCGTCGAAGTAGTTGGCGGTGACGTACATAGCGTCGACGCTTTCCTCACGACCATCCTCGTTGCCAGCGATCGGCGGACGGCCGCGGACCGACGCGACAATGGCCGACATCGTGCGGCTGTGCGCTTGCAGATATCGAAGCTCCGGCAGCGAGATCCCGCCCGGGCGGGCGGGACGGATGAACGCCATCGACGCGGCGTCCGGCACGCGCCAGCGCCGCAGGAACGTCGCGTCGGCGAACGTGAAGACGCTCGTCGCGAGCGCGAGGCCGACGGCGAGCATCGACACGACGCCGGCCGTGAACCAGGGCCCTCGCACGCAGCCACGCCACGCGTATCGCAGGTCCTGCCACGCGCTCTCGAGCCAGGGCGCAATCCAGACGTGCCGTGCGTCCTCGCGCATCGACGTCACGTTGCCGAGCGCTCGCGCCGTCGCTCGCCGCGCATCGGCCGGCGACGCGCCCTGTGACTCGAGCTCGTCCTGCGCCATCGCGCGATGGACGTCGATCTCGCGCGCGACGTCATCGGCGAAATGGCGGTGCCGCAGCCGTGCGCGGATGCGTCGGAGCCAGGCGGTCATCGGCGGCCTTTCGGGCGGTGTGCGGACGCGCGGAACGCGCGCTCCCATCGCAATTCGATGGGTGAGTATGGCCGCCGGGCGCGGGCCTGTCAACCGAGGCTACCAACTATGTATTTGACATCGACCGCCACATGGCACTACATATTGCGGTCCACGGTCACTGGCCGCATGTCGGCCAGGCTGGAGCGCCTTTCAAGAGATGGACGCGCCGCGAGGCGCTTCCACACTTCGAGCTTCGAACTTGGACGTTCGACGTCGCTCACGTCGCCCCGAGCCTGTCGAGGGGCGAACTTGAGTGAAAGGCACTCCAAAGAGGGAATCCGGTGAGCCGCGCGCTCGCGGCGAATCCGGAGCTGACTCCGCAACTGTGAGCGGCAAGCCGTTCGCGCAGAAGCGTCACTGGTGACTCGTCTCACCGGGAAGGCCAAGCGACACGGCGACGACCCGCGAGCCAGGAGACCTGCCGTGTACATGCCGATCGTTCTCGGGCGGGGATCCCCGAGCGGCGCCACTCACGTACGGCCGATCGCCTGAATCTGCCGTCGCGTCAG
>CAZNMF010000340.1:0-4125 GCA_964573795.1 uncultured Solibacteraceae bacterium | reverse complement strand
CCAACAGCGGCGCGGCGATCGGCACGCCGGTGCCGGGCACGGGCGATCCGCTCAACGGCATCAAGGTGGCGGGCCAGGGCATCTCGAAGTACTCATACACGTGGCCGACGCTGGTCTTCGGGCCGCGCTTCGGCGCCGCGTATGACCTGACGGGCAATCAGACGGTCGTGGTGCGCGGCGGCCTGGGCCTGTTCTATGACCGGCCGGACGGCAACACGGTGTTCTCGATTCCGCTCAACCCGCCGGCGGCCGACACGGTCGACCTCCGCTACAGCCAGTTGCAGACGCTCGGCCAGGGCCTGGTCATCGGCGGCGTTCCTGGGCTGAACACGTTCCAGTACGACGCGAAGATCCCGACGTCGGTGCAGTGGAACATGGGCGTGCAGATGGCGTTGCCCTGGTCGTCGTCGTTGGACATCTCCTACGTCGGCAACCACGGCTACAACCTGCTCGGCGCGTTCCAGGGCGGCCAGACGGTCAACCTCAACGCGATCGACATCGGCACGGCGTACCTGGATGCCTATCAGGACAAGACCAAGGGCAACAGCAGCGTGCCGGGGCAGAACTCGCTGACCGACAACCTGCTGCGGCCGTTCCAGGGCTTCGGCGTCATCAACCAGAACACGACGGACTTCCACGACCTGTACCACTCGGTTCAGACGTCGTTCAACCGTCGGTTCCGTAACGGCGTGCAGTTCGGCGTGAACTACACGCTGAGCCTGTTCTTCCAGGGCAACACGGGCCTGCAGCGTCGGCTCGTGCACGACGCGAATGGCGCGATCTCGATCAGCCCGGATCAGCAGGCGTACGAGGATCTGAACAAGAACCTCGATCTCCGTCGCCACATCCTGCGGGCCAACTTCGTGTGGGACCTGCCGGACCTGAAGTCGGAGAACACGGCGGCGCGGGCCATCGGCTACGTCATCAACGACTGGCAGCTCTCGGGCATCCTGACCGCCGGCTCGGCGGGCCACTATGACCTGGGCTTCAGCTACAACGCCAGCGGCACGTCCAAGAACCTGACGGGCTCGCCCGACTACGGTGCGCGGATCCTCTACACGGGCGATCCGGGCAGCGGCTGCTCGGACGATCAGTACGCGCAGTTCAACATGAGCGCGGTCACCGGTCCGGGCTACCACAGCACCGGGTTGGAGTCCGGACGCAACACGCTGATCGGCTGCCCGGATCACATGGTCGACCTGGCCATCGCCCGGAACATCCGGCTCGGTGGCGGGCGTCAGGTCCAGCTCCGACTCGACGCGTTCAACGCGTTCAACCAGACCATCTTCAGCGGTCGTCAGGGCACGATTCAGTACAACAGCCCGACCGACCTGTTCATCCGCAACAACCAGTTCAACGCGGATGGCACGCTCAACCAGTCCAAGCTGAAGCCGAAGGATGCCGGCTTCGGGGCGGTCACGGGCGCGCAGGGGATGCGTAACCTGCAGTTGACGGCCCGCTTCTCGTTCTAACCGGACGAGCGGCGTCACCCACACACCGGCGCGCGGACTTCGGTCCGCGCGCCGGTTTTTTATGGGGGGCCGCCACGGGGGGCGGCCCACAACCCAATCCATCCATCCGTAGGGGACGGTCCCCACAACCCCAATCCATCGATCCGTAGGGGCGGCCCCCCGTGGCCGCCCGATAGCGCGATGACCGATCGCTAGATGTCCTTCCGCCGCGTGTGCAGAAATCCGTCCTCGATGAGGACGCGGCGCGTCAGCCACCTGACGTTGAGGAGCGCGCGCGTGGCCAGCGGCGTCAGCCATGCCGGCCAGGACGAGGGCCGCGCGTTGCCGGCGAGCCGCGGCCCGAAGCGCGCTTCGACGAGGCGCGCGTAGGCCGCCAGCGCGGCGCGTGAGTAGTCGGGGCCGGCCTGCGCGATCGCGTCGGCGGCGAGCAGACCTGTTTCGACCGCCGCGAGAATGCCCTCGCCGCTGGGCGCGAGCGCGACGCCGGCCGCGTCGCCAATCAGCACCAGGCGATCGTCGTGCAGCGCGCGGCGCGCGTTGCGATAGAGCACGTACGCGTGTCCCTTCCACTTGGCCGGCAGCCCGGGCGGCAGCAGGCCTCGCGCCTCGAGGCTCGTCTGGAACGCGCGGACGGCCGCCGAAAAGGCCTTCTCGCTCAGCCGTCCGGCACCGACGTTGAGATAGTCGCCCTTGCGGACGCACCAGCCGTAACCCTGCAGATCCGGCCAGAAGAACAGATCCGGCCATTCGCCGCGCGCCTGGCACGCCTCGGCCATCTCCGGCGTCAGCCGGTACTCGACCTCCTGCGCCACGACGTGCTCCTCGTCGAGGCCGGGGTTGAGCTGGCGCGCCACGGGACAGAAGTGGCCTCCGGCGCCGACGACCATCGATGCGTGGATCGAGCCGTTCGCGATCCAGCCGTCGGACGTCCGCCGCAGCGACGAGAGCGCCTGGCCGGTCAGCAGCCGTGCGCCCGACCGTTGCAGGAGGTAGTGATCGAGCTCGCAGCGCCGGATGCCGTAGCTGACGATCTTCCGGAAGTCCGTGACGCGCAGGGGCCCGTCGAGCCCGCCCGTACGAAATCCCGTGAACGCCTGCAGCGTGCGTCCGCCGCGCGCGTAGTCGTCGAGATCGAGCGCCAGCGCGTCGCGCACGGCCGGCGTGATCCAGCCGGCGCAGACCTTGTCGCGGGGGAACTCGGCGCGATCGAGGACGAGGACGTCGGCGCCCGCGCGCGCGAGGCGCCACGCGCAGGACGATCCGGCCGGGCCGCCGCCGACGATCAGCACGTCGCAGCGATCGCCGCGCGCGGCGTCCGTCATACGTACAGCGCCTTGCGCGTGCCCGGCGCGCCTTCGTCGGCGCCGCGGCCGAACGCGATCTGAAACAGCTGCAGATCGCCGGCGAGGAAGCCGGCGCGCGCGCTCGCGAGGTACATCCGCCACGTGCGCACGAACGCCTCGTCGAACCGCTCGCGCACGGCGTCGGCGTGCCGCTCGAAGCGGTGCTGCCAGTGCTCGAGCGTCGCCGCGTAGTGCAGCCGCAGGTCCTCCACGTCGAAGACGGACAGGCCGGTCCGCTCGAAGAGATCGGGCGTCACCTCGCCGAGCGTCGGCGCATAGGCGCCGGGGAAGATGTAGCGCTCCGTCCACGCATTGAACGGCCGCGGCACGGCGCGTCCGATGAAGTGCAGCAGCCCGCGGCCGTGCGCGCGGTCGAGCACGCGCGCGACGACCTCGCCGAGCGCGCGGTACTGGCGCGGGCCCACGTGCTCGAGCATGCCGACGGAGACGAACGCGTCGCAGCGGCCGTCGATCGCGCGGTAGTCGCCGTCGACGAACGTCACGCGATCGGCGAGGCCCTCGCGCGCGGCGCGCGCCCGCGCGTACGCGAGCTGCTCGCGCGAGATGTTGAACGCGCGCACGCGCGCGCCGTACTCGCGCGCCATGTGCAGCGCCAGCGCGCCCCACCCGCATCCGGCTTCGATCACCTCGTCGCCGGGCTGCAGGCGCAGCTTGCGGCAGACGTAGTCCAGCTTCGCGCGCTGCGCCTCCTCGAGCGTCGCGTCCGGGTGCTCGAAGTACGCGCACGTGTAGACCATCGCCTCGTCGAGCCACAGGCGATAGAAGTCGTTGCCGAGATCGTAGTGATGGTGGACGTTGCGGCGGGCCGCCGACGGCGACGCGCCGGTCATCACGCGCGCGAGCCAGCCGCGCCACGCGGCACGCTCGTGCGCGGCCATGGCGCGATTGGCCGTCTCGAACAGGCGCGCCAGATCGCCGTGGACCTCCAGGCGTCCCGCGGTGTAGGCCTCGCCGAACTCCAGCTCCGGGTGGAACACGAGGCGCAGCAGCGTGCCGCGATCGCCGATGAGCACCGACGCCACGGGCGGCCGATCCGACAGCGCGGCCGAGAGGCCGTTCCAGAGACGTACGACGATCGCGGCGCCGGCCAGATCGGCGGCCAGACGCGCGAGGCACCACCGGTCAATCCACGACTGCCCGCCCGCGCGCCCGTCACTGGCCCGCTCACGCGAGCCCTCGTCCACCTCGATCCCGTCCGCCCACGATCTCTGACTGCGCATACGCACCGCCGGGTCATCGGATCATCTGACCATCGGGTCATCTGGTCATCGGATCATCTAGCTATCGGG
>CAZNMF010000339.1:0-3639 GCA_964573795.1 uncultured Solibacteraceae bacterium | reverse complement strand
CCGTCTGGGCGACGATCTCAAAGCCGGGACGGTCGCGCCGGCCGTTCAGCTCGATCTGCTCGAGGCGATGCAGGCCACGAAGGCCGCGCCCCTGCAGCAGCGTCTCGATCAGTTGAAGGTCGGCCGCGATCTGGCGAACGTAGGCGTCGCGTTCCCGCAGGCACTAACGACGGGCGGCTCGCTGATTCGCGGCCGCCAGGTCGCCATGACGCACGCAGCCGCGCAGTGCACGCGCTGCCACGCGCTCGGCGACAGCAAGGCCGACGTCGGCCCCAATCTCGCGGGCGTCGCGAGCCGGCTGACGCGCGCGCAGCTGCTCGAAGCGCTCATCGCGCCCAGCGCGCGCATCGCGCCGGGCTACGGCCAGGTGTCGGTGACGCTCGAGAACGGCCAGAAGCTGGAAGGCATGCTGCGCGAGGAATCGGCGACGACGATTGCCGTCGAGGATTCGACGAAGGGTCTGCAGCGCGTGGCGAAAGCGGACATCGCGACGCGGACGAATGCGCCGTCGGCGATGCCGCCGATGAACCTGCTCCTGACGCCGCGCGAGATCCGCGACGTCGTGGAGTTCCTGTCGAGCCTGCGCTGATCGTCGTCTTCGCGTTTCCGCGCGGTGCGGCGCCCTGTTTCTCCGAACCTGGGCGCCGCATCCGCGCCGACCCGATCGCCTCGCGCTACTTCTTCGTGCCCGGCGAGCTCCAGTTGATCACGTGATAGACCGCCGGCGTGGTGCCGACGTTGCGGAGGCCGTGCAGCGAGCTCGATGCGTTGAACACGACCGAGCCCGGGCCGACGCGCTTCCACGTGCCGTCGATCAGCACCTCGACCGTGCCCTCGCGGATGATCACCAGCTCCTCGTTCACGTGCCGGTGCGGCTCGTGCGACGCGATTCCCGGCTTCAGCGTCGTCACGTGCATCTCCAGCTCGTCGAGCGTCGCGGTCGGCTGACGAACGATGTTGCGGACGGAGCCGACGTCGGTCGGCGTCTCCTTCATGTCGTTCCAGTCGAACGCCGTCGGCCCGAGAATCCCCTTCGGCGCCGCCTGCTGCGCCACCAGCACGCCCCCAACGCACAACGCCGCCGTCACCACAGCCACGACGCCATCTCGACGAGTGATCCTCAGCACGTGTCATTCTCCTCGGCTCGCCGGGTCTGAAGACCCGGCCTACATCTCGAAAACATGTTTCGAAGTTCGAAGTTCAAAGTTCGAAGTTGATGAGCGCTTTTCACAGCGCGTACGGCGCTCGCATCGGCCTCGACAGCCGCGCGTTCGCCTCGTCGTCGTCTTTGAAGCGCTCTTTGATCGGATCCCAGTAGAGCTTCCGCTTCGCCTTCATCGCGATGTGGTGCAGCAGGCACGCCGAGCACGAGCGGTGCGCGACTTCGACCGGCGCGATCGGCTGCTGGCGCGTGCGGATGCTCTGCAGCCAGTTGCCGTGGTGCTCCTTGCTCTCCGGCAGATGGATCTCGTCCGGGCCGATGACGGACGTGATGATCTTCGGATCGCTCGCAGCCAGGGCCGTCGGGTCCGCGAGCTTCTTGACGGGATCGCTGCCCGTCACGGACTCGTTGCCGCGCGAGACGAAGATCCAGCCTTCGCTGCCGATGAACTTGATCCCGTTCGGGAACTCGCCGCTGATCACCATCGTCACGCCGTTGGCGTAGAGGCCGTACGTCTTGAAGTCGCCGTGGACGTCCCACAGGCCCTTCTCGGGAAACTTCGCGCTGCCCCAGATCTCGATCGGGCCGGTGTACTCCGTGTCCATGCCCCAGTGCGCGGTGTCGACGTGATGCGCGCCCCAGCCGGTGATCATCCCGGCGCCGAACTGCTCGCACCGCAGCCAGCCCGGCCTGTCGTAGCCGACCTGCGGATGGACGCGCTTCTCCGTGTAGTAGACGTACGGCGTCGAGCCGAGCCACATCTCGTAGTCGAGATTCCTCGGGATCGGCATCTCGGCTTCTTCGTCGCCGGACGGATCGCCGGGCAGTCCGACTTCGACCGTCTTCAACTGCCCGATGCGGCCGTTGCGCACGAGCTCGCACGCGTAGCGGAACTGCGGCGTCGATCGCTGCTGGCTGCCGATCTGGAAGATGCGCCCGGATGCGTGGACCGCGTTGCTCAGCGCGCGGCCTTCGGCGATCGTCAGCGACGCGGGCTTCTGCAGGTAGACGTCCTTCCCCGCCTGCACCGCGGCGATCGCGATGAGCGCGTGCCAGTGATCGGGCGTGCTGATGACGACCGCGTCGATGTCCTTGTTCGCGAGGAGATCGTGGTACTGCCCGTACGTCGTCACGCCGTCGTACGGCTTGCCGGTCTTCTTCGTGTAGTAGTCGTTGATGAACTGCTTGCCCTCGGCGACGCGGCGGCTGTCGAGATCGCACGCCGCGATGATCCGCGCCTCGTCGTACTGCCAGATGCCCGGCAGATCGTGCGCGCGCGAGATGCGGCCGACGCCGATCGCGCCGATCGTGATCTGATTGCTGGGCGCGGTGCGGCCGAACACGGTCGACGGCACGATCGCCGGAAATCCCGCCGCCATCGTCGTCGCCGCCGCGGCCTTCCCGGCCGACGTCAGAAACGCGCGGCGGGACTGCTTCGTCTTCAGTCGATTGGCCATGATGTCAATGCACCTGTCCTGATTTCACATGGAGACGTGGAGAACATGGAGGGGCGATCGCGACCTGGCGGGCCCGGCATTAGCCGGGCCGTGGGCGGCGACTGCACGAATCACGAGAAGTGAGCGCCGGTCCTGGCTGCATGCGGCGTTCACTTCTCGTGATTCGTGCAGTCGCCGCTCGCCGCGGAACGCGGCGCGCCAGCTCACGATCGCGCTCCACGTCCTCCATGCCTCCATGTGAATAATCCTTCACACACGGAACGTCAGCTTCTGCGCCTGCTGCTGGGCCTCGAGCACCAGCTCGGTCGCCAGATAGCAGTGCGCCTGCGGCATCGCCGTCTCCGTCCGGTTCAGCACGTCGTCGACGAGCAGACGGCCGTACGGCAGCTCGACTTTCGAGCAGTCGACGTAGCGCGTTTCCTTCTTGTCGACGAGGAACAGATGGCTGCCGCCGGGCCGGCCGCCGATGTCCACGTTCTTGCGGACCTCGATGAAGCCGTCCGTGCCGAGGATCGTCAGTCGTCCGTCGCCCCACGTCGAGAGGCCGTCCGGCGTGAACCAGTCGCAGCGGATGTAGCCCGTGCCGTGATTGCCGCGCACGACCATGTCGCCGAAGTCCTCGAAGTTGGGGTACTGCGGGAAGTGCACGTTGCCGACCTGCGAGGTGACGACCTCGGCGCTGGTCGAGCCGGTGAAGTAAAGAAACTGATCGGCCTGGTGCGATCCGATGTCGCAGAGGATGCCGCCGTACTGCGACTTCTCGAAGAACCACGCGGGCCGCGTCGGCGCGCCCATGCGGTGCGGCCCGAGGCCGACGGTCTGAATCACGCCGCCGATCGCGCCGGCCTTGACCAGCTCGCCCGCGCGCACGGTCGCCGCGTTCTCGAAGCGCTCGCTGTACATGATCGAGTAGATGCGCTTGGTCTGCGCCTGCACGCGCTTGACCTCGGCGAGCTGCTCGAGCGTCGTGATGCCCGGCTTGTCGGCCATGTAGTCCTTGCCGTGCTGCATCACGCGGAT
>CAZNMF010000338.1:0-2436 GCA_964573795.1 uncultured Solibacteraceae bacterium | reverse complement strand
AGACCCGGCGATCACCGATCGGTGCCCGGCAGATGGCCCGATAGCCCGATGTCAGATAGTGCGATAGCGAGAGAGTGAGATAGCGCGATACATGTGTCTTGTCTACTTCGGTCCCGCAATCTGCCAGATGAGGTTCACCCGCGACGGATTCAGGTAGTCGCCGCGCGCCATGCGCGGGCCGACGAGGTACCAGACGTAGAGATCGTTGGTCGCCGTGTGCTCCCAGATCAGATCGGGGTGCTGGTCGCCGTTGAGATCGGCGACGGCACGGATCTGCCAGGCCGGGCTCACGGTGGGCGACGAGAACGTCGACTGCGCCGACACCGTGACGCTGCGCATGTACCAGATCATGAGATGGCCGCCGGCGTCCTCCCAGATCAGATCCGCGCAGCCGTCGCCGTCGATGTCGCCCGCGCCGGCAATCTTCCACGTGCCGCCGACCGTCTGCATGACGTGGCTCGCGTTCTCCGCGTACCCGAAGCCGATCGGGCTTGCGACGCCGCCCGACGCCGACATGAACCAGAAGAACACCTCGCCGGAGGTGACGTTCTGCCACGCGAGGTCGGCTGCGCCGTCGGCATTGAAATCCGCGGTGGCCATGAGGCGCCACGGCGAATTCGGCGCGATGGCCATGGCCTGTTCCGAGACTCTCGTCGTCCCGTTCATCGTCCACACGCTGAAGGCGCCGCTCGTCTGATGCTGGACGATCACGTCTGGCCGATTGTCGCCGGTGAGATCGCCGGTCGCGGCCACGCGCCAGCCGGCCGCGAGCTGGCTCGGCGTGAGCCACGAGCCGCCGACGAACGTGTGGCCGTCCATGAACCACGCATACGCATCCTGCGTGGTGCTCGTGTAGATCACGTCCGGGTGGCCGTCGCCGCTGAAGTCGCTGCCGGCCGTGCGCGCACGCCAGACGCCGCCCACGCAGAGCCCGCCGCCGCTCGCGAGGTACGGATCGGTGACGCTGCAGCCGTCCGGCGGCGATCCGCTCGTGACGTCGAGGCGGTAGATCGCGCCGCCCGTGTGGCTCACCGTGTAGATCTCGCCGGCCGCATCGATGCCGAAGCTCGAGACGTTGGTCGCCGCCGACCCGAGATCGGCGCTGTGCTCGACGACCGTGCCGGCCGTGGCCTCGCCCGTCGACGGATTGATCGTCAGTCCGATCGACCACACGCGGCTGTTCGCGTAGTCGGCGAAGAAATACCGGCCGCGGTACGCCGACGGCAGCAGCCGGCCGCGATAGACGAAGCCGCCCGTGATCGAGTGGCCGGTCGAGTGCGAGTACTCGAAGAGCGGATCGCGCAGCGGCGTCGGCGCGATCGCCGGCGGCGCACCGCCCGTGTAGTTGCCGTTGGTGTGCGCGCCCTCGCGGTTGCCCCAGCCGTAGTTGCGGCCGCCCGCGCCCATCGGCTCGTAGTCGATCTCCTCCCACGCGTCCTGACCGACGTCGCCGATGAGGAGCGCGCCCGTGCTGCCCGCGCGCCGCGCGTCGAAGCTCCATCGCCACGGGTTGCGCAGGCCGAACGCCCAGATCTCCTGGCGCACGTCCGTCCGGCCCGCGTACGGGTTCGTCGGCGGGATCGCGTATGTGTGTCCGTCGGCGCCCGACACGTCGATCCGCAGCATCTTGCCGAGCAGCGACATCGGGTTCTGCGCGTTGTGATTCGGATCGTTGCCGGACCCGCCGTCGCCGAAGCCGATGTACAGATAGCCATCCGGCCCGAACGCGATGTTGCCGCCGTTGTGATTGGAGAAGGGCTGCTCGATGTACGCGTTGCCACCAGGCCAGACGATGTCGGCGCGCGACAACGTGTCGACCTGTAAGGGATTGCCGCCGGATCGGAGGAATCGCGCGATCACGGAATGGCCGGACGCGTTCGTGAAGCTGACGAACACGCGCCCGCTCGTCGCGTAGTCGGGCGCGAACGCCAGGCCCAGCAGCCCGCGCTCGCCGAGCCCGCCGGTGGGCAGCGAGGCGGAGACGTCCAGGAAGTCCGCAGCCTGGACGACGCCGTTCTTCAGCACGCGGACGTGGCCGCCTTGCTCGATCACCATCTGGACCGTCGGATCGCTCGGATCCTGGACGAGCCCGACGGGCGCGCTGAGCCCGCTGGCGACGAGCGTGGCGTGCAGTGGCGGAAGCTGCGCTGACGCGTCGGCCGCGGTCAGCAGCGACGCCAGCGCGAGCCCGATGACCAGCCGGCGAGGCGCGATGGACATGGCGCTTCCGTCCTTTCAAGATCCGCGCCGCAGCCGGCATTCACCGCCGCTCGCGGTTGGTTCGTCTGCCTGCTTTCAAAGTTTGAACGTTCCGGCCGAAATTGGAAAATCTGTCGGCGTCGCAGTGGGCGCAACGGGGTTCACCATGGAGACATGGAGGACATGGAGACGGCGACCTGGCGAGCCCGGCTACGCCGGGCTGCGCGTGACGGTACG
>CAZNMF010000337.1:0-10479 GCA_964573795.1 uncultured Solibacteraceae bacterium | reverse complement strand
TTGCCGATCGCGACGACCCAGTCGCCGGGCGCCATCTGTGACGAGTCGCCGAACTTCGCCGCCACGAGCTCGGTCTTCGGCATCTCGGTGAGCTGCAGCAGCGCAGTGTCGGAGAGCTCGTCGCGTCCGACGATCTTCGCCGCCAGCCCGTACGGCTCGCTGTCCTTCATCGTCGAGAGCTTCACTTCGATGGACGTCGCGTCTTCGACGACGTGGTTGTTGGTGAGGATGTAGCCGGCCTTGTCGATGATGAAGCCGCTACCGGCGCCGCGCGCCTGACGCGGAACCGAGGGCCGGCGGCCGTTCGGCGGCCGCCGCGGGTTGGGCAGGAGCTGGCCGAACAGATCGTCGAGGCTGCCCGACTCCGACGCGGGGCGCGTAATCGTCGTCAGGATGCTGACGACCGCCGGGCCGGCGTCGTGCGCGATCGTCCGGAACGTGGTCGCGTCGATCGTGCCGTTGAGCGGCGCGCTGTTGGTCGGCGGCACGGTCAAGGTGCTCGCGAGCGAGCTCGGCGTGAGATCCAGCCGGGAGGCGATGACCATCCCGACCACGAGCGATGAAAACGCGATGAGGACGCCGTAGAAGATCGAGGATTTCCGAGTCGACATAAACATGGCGCTCCGTGACGTGGCGGGGACCGTCCCCCTGGCGCGTCGGTGCCTATCAGGATACCAAGCCGGCGGCGGCGGACGGCCCGCCGCCGCGAAAATCACAGCAAAGTCACAGCCGGTCCAGCCGGACCAGCTCCTGCTGGCAGGGGCCGGTCGCCTCGGCGCTCCGATCGCCCACCACGACATTGATCTCGGATCGAATGCCGAACGACGACAGATAGACGCCGGGCTCGATCGTAAAGCCGGTACCCGGCAGCAGCCGCCGGTCGTCGTGGGTCTCGTAGTCGTCCATGTGGACGCCGTTGCCGTGGACCTCCCGGCCGAGACTGTGGCCGGTGCGGTGGAAGAACCGATCGCCGTAGCCGCCGGCCGCGATGACGTCGCGGGCGGCGCGGTCGACCTCCCAGCCGTGGACGGGACGCCCGGACGCGACAGCCGTCTGCACGGCGGCGAGCGCGGCGTCGCGCGCCTGGACGACCAGCGCGAACACGCGGCCGACCTCGTCGCCCGGCGCGCCGAAGATCCCCGTCCACGTGATATCCGCGTAGACCGCGCCGGGCCGATCGAGCTTGCCCCAGAGATCGAGCAGCACGACATCGCCGCGCGCGATCGCCGACGACGAGCGCGGCGTCGGCTCGTAGTGCGGATCGCCGGCATGCGCGGCCGCGGCGACGATGGGCGGCGCGTCGGTGACCAGGCCTTCGTCGGCGAACCAGCGCTGCATCTCGCGCTGGACGTCGAGCTCCGTGATCGCGCGAGTGGCGCCGAGCGCCGCGCCGACGAGCGCGAACGCGCGATCCTTGATGCGATAGAGCGCGTCCGACGCGGCGCGGTGCGTGGCGATGGCCGCCGCATCCCATGCGGCCTCGAAGCGGCCGACGAGATCGCCCGACGAGACGATCGTCACGCCACCGATCCGCCGCACGAGCTCGATCGTGCCCGCGTCGACGCGCGAGATGTACGGAATCGCGCACTCGGGCGAGTACTCCATCGCGATCGTCTTCGCGCCGGCGAGCAGGTGCCGCAAGCCGTCCTCGAGCTGCCGGCGTCCGGCGTACGTGCGCGTCTCGCCCGGCTGCGCGGCGAGCACGCCGGACTCGATGGCATGGACGAGCTTGATCGGGCGGTCGGACCTGGGGATGAAGTAGTACCAGCGGCGTGTCGTGTGCGTGCCGGTCAGGCCGGCGATCGCCACGGCAATGGCGTTCGATCCGTGGAAGTCGTAGAGCAGCCAGCCATCGAGGCCGTCGTGCGCGAGCGCGGTCTGGATGGCGGCGATGTCGAGCATCTACATCTCGCCGTTCCAGTCCTCCGGCTCGGCGGCCGTCGATCGGAAGACCTCGAGATGCCACTTGCCTCCGCCCCACGGCTCGATCACGTCGGCAGCGATGACGTCGACGAGCATCTCGGCGAACGTGCGGTGCTCGGGATCGTTCTCGAGGTGGTACGCCTGGTCGTCCCACGCGAAGATCGGGAAGAGGATCAACGTCAGGAACAGATCGTAGCCGTCGTCGATGACCTGGATCTGCGCGACGGGCCGCTTCTGGGTCGCGTGGAAGACGAGATATTTCTCGGCGCTGTTGGCGCGGATGTAGCGCTTGATCGTGAACTCGCGCGCGACGATGTCCTCGACGGCGATCTTCTTGTCCCAGCAGTCGCGGCAGTAGCGCTCGTCGCCACGGGGCTCGCTGACCTCCCGGCTGTTGCAGAGCGCGCAGCGAGTGGTCTCGGCGGACTTCCTGGCCATCGATAAATAGTAGCGGAATTTTGGATATGCTACCCGGCCGTGACTGTCAGCGTGCGTATCACCAGGCTCCGCGACGATGTGGCGTTGCCCGCCTATCAAACGACCGGCGCGGCGGGATTCGACTTGGCGGCGAGCGTCGCCATGACCGTGCAGCCGGGCGAAGTGACGCTCGTGCCGACCGGGCTCGTCATCGAAGTGCCCGCCGGCCATCTGCTCGGCGTCTTCGCCCGGAGCAGCACGCCGCTCAAGCGCGGCCTGATGGTCGCCAACGGCGTCGGCATCGTCGACTCGGACTATTGCGGGCCGACGGACGAGATCAAGATCGAGGTCTTCAACTTCACCTCGTCGCCCGTCGACATTCGTCCGGGCGATCGCCTGGCGCAGGGCGTGATCCTTCCGTACGTGCGCGCCGAGTGGTCGGAGTCGTCGACGCCGGCGCGCGCGGCGCGCGGCGGATTCGGCTCGACCGGCTGACGAGCGGTTCAACGCCCGCTGTGCTCTTCGGACGGCCGGACCTTCAGGTCCGGCCATGTCGCTATCTCACGTCGCTACCTCCCGACGCGGACGACGTAGATCGCCGTCATCTGCCCCGACGCGACGGGCACGATCGCCCACGGACGTCCGCGATGTCCCGTCGCCACCGTGTGTCCGGCGACGATGCCGACGGAGGCGCCGACCAGGACGTCGCTCAGCCAGTGCGCGTGATCGCGGATGCGCGTCCAGCCCGTGAACGCGCCGAGCGCAAACGCCGGCGCGCCGGCCTTCCAGCCGAAATGCTCCTGCAGGACGGTCGCCGTGGCGAACGTCGCCGTGGTGTGGCCCGAGGGCATCGAGTCGGAGCTGCCGCCGGGACGATCGCGCCGCGCGACGAGCTTGATGCCGCGCGTCAGCACCGCATTCAGGACCTGCGCGCGAATCAGATCGCTGCCGACGTGGATCGTCAGGCGATCGCGCGTGACGAGGCCGATGCCGTACGTCGCCAGCGCGACGCCGCCCTGCGTCCAGCCGTCGCCCAGCCGTCGCCCGGCCGTCGTGTAATCGGCGGGGCCGCGATCGGCGGCCCATGTCGCGACGCGATCGTCGGCCTGATGCGCGACCGCCGCCACGAGCACGCCGCCGCCGGCAATCGCGAGCGTGTCCAGCGACGGCAGATGGACGATGTCGTGTCCGAGATTCTGGAAGATGTGCTCGATCGGCTTGTCGGGCGGCAGCGGCGGCAACTCCGGCGGCGGGGCAGGCGTCGTCTGCAGCGCGAGCGTCAGCGCCAGAGCCGCGGAGGCGTGGAGCACGGGCGACAGAATATCAGCGGCGTAGAGGAATCCGAAGCCGGTCGATCATCGCGAGGAAGCGGCCGGTACGTTCGCGATCGCCGCCGCGCGCGCGACGGCCGCGGCCGCCTCGGCGTCGAGACGCGGCGTCGGTCTGGCATCCGTGTCCTGCACGCGCTGCGCGACCTCGCGAAGCGTGGCGAGCGCCTCACCGGCCGTTGCGCGTTGCGACACGTCGAGATCGCGCATGCGTTGGTCGAGCGCGTCGATCGCGCTCGAGAGCGTGCGCGCGAGCGCGAGCTGCGCGGCGAGATCGGCCTGCGCGGCGCGCACGCGCGGGTCCAGGCGCACGACGAGTGCCTGCCGCAGCGGCCGGCCGTTCGCGGTGAGACGCACTTGATAGGTCCCGGGCAGCACGTACGGCCCGCGATCGACGGAGGCGTCGGTCGGCGGCGCGTAACGCAGATCCCACGCGACGCGATGCAGGCCCGGCGACATGCCGCCGCCGGCCGTGAGATCGAAGCGGCGAATCACATCGGCCGTCGCCGTCTCGATGATCTCGAGCGCCGCGGGGCCCGTCGTCTCGCCGCCAATCCAGTAGAAGAGCGACGCGGCGGGCTCGGGAGCGACGGCGTCGTCGAGGGGCGCCACGCTCGCAACGCCGCGCAGGCGCCAGGCAGGCGACGGCCGGAACAGAAATGCGGGCGCTTTCGCGATGTCCGGCGTCAACTGCCGCAACGGCGCGATGTCGTCGAGCACCCAGATCCCGCGTCCGCCCGTCGCCGCGATCACCGCCGACTCGCGAATCACGACGTCGCGCACCGGCGTCGCCGGCAGATTCGATGGCCACGGCTGCCACGTCTCGCCGTCGTCGAACGACAGGAAGATCGACCGGTCCGTGCCGGCAAACAGCATCCCGCGCCGGTACCGGTCTTCCCGCACGACGAACGCCGCGGAGACGCCATCGAGGCCGGCCACGATCGGCTGCCAGGTCGCGCCGGCGTCACGCGTGCGCAGGATCTGCGCGCCGCCGCCGGGACGCGAGAGGGCGACGTAGGCGCTGTTCGGATCGAAGTGCGAAGCTTCGATGGACGCGATCGCGCCGTCGGTCGTCGCGACACGCGCAGGCGCGAGCCACGAGAGGCCGCCGTCGTGCGTCATGCGCACGGTGCCGTCGCGCGCGGCGATCCACACCAGCCGCGCGTCGAGCGTCGAGACCGCGAGGCTCGCGGGAACGGGCAGCGACGCGCCGAGCGCGGTCCAGTCCTGGCCGCTGTTCGTGCTCTTCCAGACGCCGCGGCCCGCCGCGTAAATCGTGCGGCCATCCGCGCTGAATGCGACGACCGTGCGATCGCTCCCGACATCGCGAGGGCCGAGCATCTGGACCTGCCGCGTGCGGCGGTCGTAGCGCGACAGCGCGCCACCGTAGAGCAGCTCGGGGTCGAGGGGATCAGGGACGATCTGGCCGGGGGCGCGAATCGGGATCGCCTCCCACGGCGCGCCGCCGCGCGCATCGTCGTCGCGGCTCGACACGCAGAAGCCGTCGCCGTTGGCGTCGACGCCGCAGACGCGGTACGGGAACGCCGTGTCGACGCTCGCGCGACGTACGTCCGCCGGTGCGGCCGCACGGCCCGCGAGTGACAGGCCGATCGGACGCCAGACGAGGGCCGCGAAGCTGGCCGCGTCGATCAGCGCGGCGGACGGCGCTTGTGCAACGACGCGTACAGCCGGCGCCGCCGTCAGCACGGCGCTGACGAGCAGCACGGCGAGGCCGGCGAGATGTCGCGTCGACGTCACAGGTGTGTCGCCCGTCTCGCATATTAGTCCGGTTCACCGCGCGTCAGATTGCGCCGGCGTCCGCGCGATGAAAGAATTGGCGCCATGGCGACTGCCGAACGATCCGACGCGCTCGTGTTCTTCGGCGCGAGCGGCGATCTCGCATTCAAGGACATCTTTCCCGCACTGCAGGGCCTGGCCGCCAGCGGCCAGCTCGACATTCCGGTGATCGGCGTCTCACGATCGGAATGGACGCGCGACGATCTCGTCGCGCGTGCGCGCGCGAGCGTCGAGGCGCACGGCGGCGCCGATCCCGTCGGTTTCCCGCGCCTCGCCGAACAGTTGAAGTACGTGCGCGGCGACTATTCGGAGCATTCGACGTACGAGCAGATCCGCGACGCGCTCGGACAGGCGGCGCATCCGCTGCACTATCTCGCCATTCCGCCGAGCGGCTTCTCGAACGTCGTCCAGGGACTGGCCGCCGCCGGCGCCGCCGACGGCGCGCGGGTGATGGTGGAGAAGCCCTTCGGCCGCGACCTCGCGTCGGCGCGCGAGCTCGACCTCGTGCTGCACAAGCACTTCCGCGAGCGCGCGATCTTCCGCATCGATCACTATCTCGGCAAAGAGCCGGTCCAGAACCTCGTCTACTTCCGCTTCGCGAACAGCTTCCTCGAGCCGGTGTGGAACCGCGATCACGTCGAGCGCATCGAGATCACGATGGCGGAGAAGTTCGGCATCCGCAATCGCGGCCGGCTCTACGACGAGCTCGGCGCCATCCGCGACGTCGTGCAGAACCATCTGCTGCAGATTGCCGCGCTGCTGCTGATGGAGCCGCCGGCCGGCCACGACCCCGAAGCGATCCGCGACGCCAAAGGCCAGGCGTTCCGCGCGATGCGCGAGCTCGACCCGGCCGAGGTCGTGCGCGGCCAGTTCGACGGCTACCGCCAGGAGGCCGGCGTCGCGCCCGACTCCGACGTCGAGACGTTCGCCGCGATGCGCCTGCGCGTCGACTCGTGGCGCTGGGCCGACGTGCCGATCTTCATCCGCACCGGCAAGTGCCTGCCCGTCACGGCGACCGAGGTCTTCGTCCAGCTCAAGCACCCGCCGCACGCCGTGTTCGACGATGTGCCGCTGTCGCCGGCGAATCACGTGCGCTTCAAGCTCAGCCCGGACGTCGTCATCGAGCTCAGCACGCGCGCGAAGAAAGCCGGTGACGCCAACGTCGGCGAAGAGGTGACGCTGGACGCGTGCCGCAGCACGACCAACGCGCTGCCGGCCTATCAGCGGCTGCTCGGCGACGCGATGCGCGGCGACCAGACGCTGTTCGCCCGCACCGACGCGCTCGATCACTCCTGGCGCGTGATCGATCCCGTCCTCGGCAAGGATCGCGCGCCCGCCATCCCGTACGCGCCAGGCACCTGGGGCCCCGCCGCGGCGGCCGGATTGTTGAACGGGGCCGGGTGGAGGGATCCGGGGTAGATAGGAAGTTCGAAGTACGAAAGGGCTTACGGCTTACGACCTACGGCTTACTGGACGGCGTGACCTTCTGCATGCTCTCCTTCCCTCGTAAGCCGTAAGCCGTAAGCCGTAAGCCCCTCCGAACCAACCCTCCTCCCATGGCGTCTAGCCACCGAGCGCTGATGGATGGATACGCCGAGCGGTTGGTGGGACGCCTCGTGACGGCTGATGACGAGGCCGCTCGCGAATTCGAATCCCGTCTCGCCGAATCCTCGACGCTCGCCGTCCGCGTCGCCTACAGCGTCGTCCGCAATCGATCCGACGCGGAAGACATCGCGCAGGACGCTTTCGTGCGCGCGTATCGGGCGTTCGCGCGGTTGCGTGACCGCGATCGGTTTCGCGCATGGCTCGTGCGCATGACGTTCCGCATCGCGCTCGACTGGAAGCGCGGCCATCGACGTCGCGGCGCGCGCGAAGACGCCGTCGCGCGGTTGCGGCCGCCAATCGTCGACGCCGAGCGCGAGCTGATCGAGAGCGATCGCTCGATGCGGTTGTGGACGGCCATCGACGCGCTGCCCGGGAAGCTGCGCATGGTCATCGTGCTCGCGGCGATCGAGGGCCACGGGATGAAAGAGGTCGCTGTGTTGCTGGGCATCCCGGAGGGCACGGTGAAGTCGAGACTGTTCGACGCGAAGCGGCGGCTACAGGAGCACTTGCGATGACCGACGAACGCGACGAGGTGCTGGACGAGCTGCGTGCGGCCGTGAACGTCGAGCCGTCGCCGGAGTTCGAGGCGAGGGTGCGGCTTGCGACGCGGGAATCGCGTTCTCGCGGCGCCGTGTGGGCTGGACGCGGCCGCGCGTGGATGTGGGGCGCTGTCGCGAGCGGGGCAGTGGCGGCCGCGGCGCTTGTGGCGGTTCTGCTGCGATCGGGATCCGCCGTCGCGCCGTCGACGGTGACGACGGTGCCGCAGTCCGTCGCGCGCAACACACCGTCGCGATCAGTTCAGCAGGCGGAGGCGGTCGCCGCGGCACGGCCGGCGCCGTTGCGCCGTGCTGCGGCGCACGGCGCTCCGCGTCGGACGACGACCGCCGCGCTCGAGGCGAGACGCGCGCCGGAGGTGCTCGTGCCGCCCGATCAGGCCATCGCGCTCGCACGCCTGCTCGCAGGCGTCAGCGAAGGGCGCGTGATGATCGGCGCGACGAAGGCGGCGGACGCCGACGTCACGATTGCACCACTGTCGGATCCAACGCCGGTGACGATCACTGAAGTTCGCATCGACTCGCTTCCGGTCCCGGCCGGCGGCGCCTCTTGAACGGTGTTTCAGATCTCTCGAGTGCGCCGAAGGCACCGCGTCAAGTTCGAAGTTGTGAAATGCACCCCTGGAGGGCCCATGTCCAAGACGTTCAGAATCGCCGTCTTTGCTGTGTGTGGATTGCTGGCGTGCTGCGTTCCAGCGATGGCACAACAGCCGAGTGCGGGAACGACGCCAGCCTCGCCGACGTTCAAAGTGGACGTTGTGTTCTCGCGGTTTCAGGGCACGAAACGCATCAGTACGATGCCCTATGCGCTGGTCGTCGCGTCATCGCCCGCTCGCGCCCAGTCGACGAACTTGCGCGTGGGAGTCGACGCACCGACCGGACGGGCGGTATCGACCACGCAGAACGGCGTGACGACGACGTCGCCCGAATACAAGTACGTCGGCACGAACATCGACTGCTGGATCGTCGATCGCACGGCGCCGATATATGAGGTCCATCTGAATCTGCAGGACTATTCGCTGGCGTCTCAGGCGAACGCCGATACCTCCACGTCGTCTGCGCGATTCGATCTGGCGATCCGGAACTTTTTCGTCAGCAACGCGCTCGGGATGCGCGACGGGCAAACGGTCGAGTTCAGCGTCGGGACCGATCCGGTGACCGGCGAGACGATTCGCGCCTCGGTGACGATCACGGCCCTCAAATAGCGGCGATTGACGCGACCGTCGCCGCAGGGCTCAGCCCTGCGGGCCCCGGCGGGCATTGAGCCCGCCGGCTACGACGAGTCGCAATGCTCCGACGTCCGCTATTCGGCCGGGAGCTCGATCGTGTTCCCCATGCCGATCTCCCCGAAGACGTCGTCGGTGGAGAATCCCAGCGGGCCCAGCACGGACGAGACGATCGGCGTGTCGACGGCGTACGTGCGGCGGTGACGCGTGTCCGGCGTGAGCTCGATCACCTCAATCGTCCACTCGTCCGGCGTCACCAGCCAGCATTCACGCACGCCGTACCGCTGGTAGAGCCGCAGCTTGGCGCCGCGATCGCGGCGCGCAGTACTCGCCGAGATCACTTCGACCACGAGATCGGGCGCGCCTTCGACGCGATCGCCGATGATCGCGCGGCGCGCGTGCGACACGAACACGATGTCGGGCTGGACGACGATGGCGTTGTCGCGATCGAGCACGACGTCGATTGGCGAGACGCAGACGACGCCGGCGCGCGCGTCGCGGGCCGCGCGATCGAGCAGCACCGTGAGCCGCGTCGTGGCGATTTGATGCGCGAACAACGGCGACGCCGCGTCGCGCACGACGAAGCCGCCCCAGAGCTCGCTTCGCTCCAGCGTTTCCTCAGTGTCCAGATACGTATTCGTCGAGATTTTTCGCATGGGCCGCCCTCGCCGACGACGATGCCATCGTCGTCGGTGCGGGTCAAGGCCGTATGGGTGTCGGGCTGCCGGGGCGCCTCAGGCCCAGGACAACAGGCTTTTCAGCGTCGAGCGCTTGCGTGCGACGACGCGGTTCTTGCCCTTGCGTTTGGCTTCGTAGAGCGCCTCGTCGGCGCGCTGGATGAACTCTTCCTCGTTCTCGTGCGGCTGCAGATCGGTCAGGCCGCAGCTCAACGTGAAGCGCACGCGCTCCTTCTTGCCCATCAGCTCGTACTCGTAGCTGCTGGCTGCGATGTCGGCCAGGACCTGGCGCAGGCGATCCTCGACCTGCCCGGCCGTCGAGTTGGCGAGCAGGACGGCGAACTCCTCGCCGCCGTAGCGGGCGACGAAGTCGGTCTGGCGCAACCCCTTCGACAGCCACTGCGCCGTGCAGAGCAGCACGCGGTCGCCGATCGGATGGCCGTGCGTGTCGTTGATGATCTTGAAGTCGTCGACGTCGAGCATCGCCAGCGAGAGCGGCGTGCCGCCCGCGCGCGCCTGGTCCATCATGCGCGAGAGCGTGCGCTGGAAGCGGCCACGGTTGCCGATGCGCGTGAGCGGATCGGTCGACGCTTCCTCTTCCACTTCGCTCAGCCGCGACTGCAGCGCTTCGACGCGGCTGTTCAGCGCGACGTACGCGCGCTCGTCCCGCTTCTGTTTCTCCTCGACGGTGTGGCGCAGCGTTGACACTTCGGCGACGAGCTGGCGCTTGAGATCGCGGATGTCGTCGAGCCGTGCGAGGTTGTCGAAGCGCTGCGACGAGGCCATCACCTGCGCGTTGAACTCTTCCGACTCGCCGACCGACATCTTGGCGGCGTCGCGCAGGATGCCGATGAGCTCTTTGAGCTCTTCCTCGCGCTCGTGGTGGTATTTCTTCGACAGCTTGAAGTAGCGCTGGCAGGCGGTGACGCACGCTTCCGTGACGCGGGGGACT
>CAZNMF010000336.1:0-3308 GCA_964573795.1 uncultured Solibacteraceae bacterium | reverse complement strand
CCACCGCCGCGGGCGGCGCCCGGCGCGCCGCCAGCCCCGCGCGCGCCTCCCGCGCGGCCCGCGCCTGGTAGCTGGCCAAACTGGACGATCACGGGCACTTTGCCGGCGGCATTGGCCGGCGTGGTGACGGACGCGGCGATGTCGACGGTGATCGCCGGGTAATACGTGGGATCGACGTGACCGACGAGCGTGCGTGTGATGGTCGGAATCGTGCCGCTCGTGCCCTGCGTCGTGCCCGTGACTTCCCAAGCGACCTTGATGGTCTTCGCGGCCTCCGGCAGGCGGCCGTAGAATTCGCGGTCGAAGATCTCGAAGAGCTCCGCGCGGTGCTGCTCCCACATGGCCGGCGTCGTGATCCGACGGCCGTCGTTCATGACCAGGAGCTGCGGCACAGGCGACGTTGCGGTCGCCTTGGTCTCGTCGTAGTTGGCGTAGTTGGCCGGCGCCTTGCCGTCGGCATCCAGACGCCCCGCCGGTCCAGGACGGAGCGGCGTCGTGATGTGGAGCAAGTCCAGCATGGCCTGGTGATCGCTGGTATCGGGAGGCTGGGCGCCAGCCTGCGCCAGGACGGCCACAATCGGCGCGGCAGATAGCACGACGAGCGCGGACAGCGTTCGGATCTTCATATGAGGTCCCCGCGGCGCAAGACGCCGCAATGCCAAAGACACATCCGGTCCAGAACGGGGCATTCTACAACTCGGCGATCGTTCGGGCGGGGGGACGCCGGACCTGAAGGTCCGGCGCTCCGAAATTCAATCCCTCCGTCCCTTGGTCCCTTGGTCCCCTGGTCCCTTCGTCCCCCGGTCCCCTACGCGCGTCTCCCCGCCCACCACGTCGTCACCAGCGGCGTCACCAGCGCGGTGACGACGACGCTGGCGGCGACGAGCACGGTCGCCGATGGCGCGGCAGGCGCGTACGCGGGATTGGCGCTCGCGACGATCGCGGGCACGGCCGCGGCGTTCGCCGCCGTTGACGCGGCAGCGATGCCCGCAACGCCGTTGCCGCCCGTGAGCTTGTCCGCGGTGATCAACACGACGCCGCTGATCGCCACGACGCCGAGTCCGAGCAGCACGCCGAGCAGGCCCGCGCGCCAGACGCTCGCGAGGTTGATCCCCGCCCCCAGCGCGAAGGCGAAGAACGGAATCAGCACCGGCATCGCGCGCGGCAGGAAGTCGCGCCACTCGCGATCGAGCACGCCGAGCGCCACGCCCGTCGCGAGCGGCAGCACGGCGCCGACGAGCGTCTGCCACGGAAACGCCGACAGCCCCGCCGCGCCCAGCGTCACCATCGTCAGGAACGGGCCCGACTCGATGCTCATGATCGAGTACGCGGCGACGTCGTTCGAACGCCCGAGCTGTCCCATCAGCGCCATGTAGAGGCCGCCGTTGGTGTCGTTGATGGCCGCGACGATCGCGAGCGCCGACAGGCCCGCGAACGCGCCGGACTCGATCGGCGACTCGCCGAGGAACCGTCCGGCGATCGTGCCGACGACGATGCCGGTGAGCACTTTGGCGGCGAAGAGCGCGCCGCCCTTCCGCATGATCGCCGGCGTCGCGCGGATCTCGATCGTCGATCCGAGACAGACGTAGAAGACCGCGAGAATCGGCAGCGCGCCGCTGAACAGCGCGCCCGTGAACGAGCCGAAGTACTGGCCGATGCCAGGCCAGAGCGTGGTGATCGCCGCGCCGGTGAACAGCGGCACGAGCATCATGCCGCCGGGCACGCGCTCGATCGCGCGCTTCATCCGCACGCTAGCGTTTCGCGCGCGGCCGGCCGAAGAACGCGTACGCGCCGGACGTCGTCGACGTGACGAGATCCATGACGCCGTCCTTGTTCAGATCGACCGCGAGGATCTGCGAGCCCGCGCCCGACTGGTTGTGCACGAGCTCCGGCACGAGCTCCGCGCCGCCCGGCGCCTTTGAATTGCGCACGGTGCGATAGACGTAGATCACCGGCGCGCCATACGGATCCGGATCGAGGAAGCTCTCGTGGTGCGAGAAGTAGCGCTTGCCGACGACGAAGTCGGGGATGCCGTCGCCGTCCATGTCGGCCGCCGTCGATCCGTGCGGCTCGGAGAACGTCACGCCGCCGGCGTTGTTCGTCGAGTAGTCGTCGGCGATCATGTGCTGCACGAACGAGATCGCGCCCGACGCGTCGCGCTTCTGCTCGAACCACGCGATCCCGAACACGTGCGCCTGCAGCGACGTGACGACGTCGTTCAAGCCGTCGCCGTTGACGTCGTAGATCCCCATCTCCGCGCCGCCCTCCGAGCCGCGGCCGCTCGCGCGGCCGAACGCCTGCGGATGGTATTTCCACAGCCCCTCTGTCCCCTTGGCCGGCTGTTCCCACCAGCCGTACGGATTGAGGATGTCGACGCGGCCGTCGCCGTTGATGTCGCCGGCGCCGACGCCGTGCGCCGTGTACGTGCCGGCCTCGCTGACCTGCGTGACGATCCACGGACCATTCGGATGGGCCGGATCCGGCTTCGCGTACCGCATGGCGCCTTGCGCGCCGAAGACGAGCTCGGGCGTGCCGTCGCCGTCGATGTCTTTCGCGACGACGATCTCGCTCGCGCCGGGAATGGGATTGTCGTAGACGTTCCACCGGCGCGCTTCGCCCTGCGGATTCACGTAGAGCTTGCTGTTGCCGGTCGACGAGACGAGCACGTCGGGCCAGCCGTCGCCCGTGAAGTCGCCCGCGAACGACACCCAGTTCGGCGAGAAGTCCGTCGACGGATTGAAGGTCTGCGCCGCGTAGAACTCGCGCGCCTTCGTGAAGTCCGGCCCGTAGAAGATGAACGGGCCGGAGACGATGTCGACGTTGCCGTCGCGATCGACGTCGGCGGCCGCCGCCGAGAACGAGTAGTAGTACGGCATCAGCTTCTGCACGCGGAAGTTGGCCGACAGCGCTTCCTTCGCGTAGCGCTTGAGGCCGAGATCGCGATAGGACACGTCGCGGAAATGGACCTCGGCGGTGCCACCGACGTAGAGCGCGATGGGCCCGAACGCGCCGAGGTCTTCGTCGATCGCGCCGCCGCCGCTGAGGCCGCCGTTGACGATCGGCCGCAGCATGTTGACGTCCGCGATGATGTCGAGCTCGTTCCAGTCGCCGGGCCGCAGCGCCGTCGATGGGCGTACGACCGGCAGCTCCGTCCCGGACGCGAGCACGCGGCCACGACCGGGCGCCGGCGCTCCGCCCCGTCCCGGGGCCGGGCCAGGCCCGCGTCCCGCGCCCGCGCCAACGCCATGCGCGGTGTACGTCCCCGCTTCGCTGATCTGCGTGACGAGCCACGGGCCGTTCGGGTGCGC
>CAZNMF010000335.1:0-3448 GCA_964573795.1 uncultured Solibacteraceae bacterium | reverse complement strand
TATCACGACGAAAACGAGACGCAACGGACGGCCGTCGTCACGCTCGCGATCATCGCCGCGTGCGTGGTCGCGTGGATCGTCGTGCAGGGCGCCGGTGCCGAGACGGCCGTCGCCTCGTCCGTCTGCAATCTCGGGCTGATTCCCGGCGAGCTGCTCGGTACCGTGCCGGCCGGCACCGAGATTCCGATGAGCGATCGGCTCGCGTGCGTGACCGAGGCCGATCCGCATCTGTCGCACGTGCTCACGCACATGTTCCTGCACGGATCGTGGATGCACCTGCTCGGGAACATGTGGTTCCTGTGGCTGTTCGGCAACAACATCGAGGACGCGATGACGCGGCCGCGCTTCCTCGCGTTCTATCTGATTTGCGGGCTCGCGGCGGCCGCCCTGCAGGTGGCCTCGGCCTCGCACTCGGCCGTGCCGATGGTCGGCGCATCCGGCGCGATCAGCGGCGTGATGGGCGCGTATCTCGTGTTGTTTCCGCGCGTGCGCGTGTTCACCGTCATCCCGCTCGGGTTCTTCATCCAGACCGTCGCGCTGCCCGCGTGGGTGATGCTGATCTACTGGGCGTTCCTGCAGCTCGCCGGCGGGCTGACGAGCGGCGAGGCGGGCGGCGGCGTCGCGTTCTGGGCGCACGTCGGCGGATTCCTCGCGGGCGTGCTGCTCGTGAAAGTCTTCACGCGCGCCGATCATCTCGCGGCGCATCGCGCCTCCGGCTGGCGGCCGGTCTCGCGAGGGTGGCAGTAGCACGCGACCGATGGCTGCCGAACACGCGCCGAACGATCACGACACGACGCCGATCGATCGTCTCGACGCCGGATTCGGCCGGTTCCTCGCCGGCATCGCGCTCGTCGGCTTGGGCGCGGCGATCTTCGCCGTGGCCTTCCGTCGCGTGCTCGCCTGGTGGTACGCGATCGCCTTTCACGCCTCGAACGTCGTCGACGCGATTGCCGGTCTGCCGTGGTGGCTGCGCCTCGTCGTGCCGCTGGCCGGCGGGCTCGCCGCGGGTCTGATCAGCGCGCGGCGCGCGTCGCGTGGACAGAACGTCAGCAACGTCATGGAGGCGATTGCGCTCGGCAACGTGCGCCTGTCGCTGCGCGCGACGCTGTCGCGCGTCGCGGCCTCGTGGGCCGCCATCGGCGCCGGCCTCTCGATCGGCCGCGAAGGCCCGCTCATCGAGTTCGGCGGATCGCTTGGCGCCTCGATCGGCCGCGTGTTGACGACGACGGATCGGCGGACGCGGGTGTTGATCGCGGCGGGCACGGCCGCGGGATTCGCGGCGGCGTACAACACGCCGCTGGCCGCCGTGCTGTTCGTCCTCGAGACGATGGCGGGCGTCGCGGCGCTCGAGGTCGTGCTGCCCGTCATGGGCGCGACGGCGGTGGCGACCGTGCTCACGCGCGCGCTCGTCGGCGGCGGACCGATCTACGGGCAGCGCGAGTTCACGTTCGGCCAGCCGATCGAGCTGCTCACGTACGGCGCGCTCGGCCTGATCGCCGCGGTCGCGGCGATCGGGTTCAAGGGCGTGCTCACGGCCGGCGAGCGGCTGTTCGAGCGATCGGCGATCCCGCAGCCGGCGCGATCGGCCATCGGCGGTCTGATCGTCGGCGCGCTGGCGGTCTGGATGCCGGCGGTCGCCGGCAACGGCTACGAGCCGCTCAACGGCGTGCTGAACCAGCCGCTGCCGATGATCTTCATCGCGACGCTCGTGCTGGTGAAAGTGATCGGGACGAGCGCGTCGGTCGGATCGGGGATTCCCGGCGGCATCTTCACGCCGATGCTGCTCGTCGGCGGCGCGACCGGCACGCTGTGGGCGCACGCGGTCGCCGCGATCGGCGGTCCGCCGATCGCCAACGAAGGCAGCTATGCGCTCGTGGGCATGGCTGCGACGGCCGCCGCGAGCACGTACGCGCCGCTGACCGCGGCCGTCATGATCTTCGAGGTGTCCGGCGACTACCCGATCGTGATCCCGCTCATTCTCGCGACCTCGCTCGCCGTCGCCACGTCGCGCGCGTTCCGCAGCGACTCGGTCTACAACTCCGAGCTCCGCCGCCGCGGTCTCGGCTGGGTGATGACGCTGGACGGACGACGAGTCGAAAGCTCGGTGTCGCAGAACCGAGAACCGAGAACCCCGAACCTAGAACGGAGAACCGAGAACCGAGAACCCGATTAAGAAAGATTAATCCCCCCTTCATCCTCTCCTCAGCCGTCGCATCGTCCAATGGCGGCAGATGACGTCGACGTCATCGTTGCCAAGGAGATCGCGACCATGAAGTACGTGCCTGTCGCCGCGCTGGCCAGTCTGCTGCTGGCGGCGCCCGTGTTTGCTCAGACCACCGCTCCCACGCCCGCCGCGAAGACGGCGGCGAAGACCTCGGCGTCGAAGCCTGCCGCGACGCCGGCCACGCACGCGACGCGGGGCGTCGTGAAGACCGTCGACGCCTCGTCGCTCGTGATCACGCGCGGCAAGGCCGACACCACGTTCGTGCTGAATACCTCGACGCAGCGCCAGGGCGACATCGCGCCCGGCGCCAACGTCAGCGTCCGCTATCACACCGAGGGCAAGGACAAGGTGGCGACGGCGGTCAGCGTCCAGCAGCCGAAGCAGCCCGCCGCAGCCAAGTCCAAGACCAGCAAGTAGCCGCCGCCCTTCCGGCGGCCGTCGCGACATGGCTGCGTTCAGCACGCCAACGGTCAGCCCGCCCCGTGCATCCGCCGGTCACGAGCCCGCCTCGTGGCCGGCGGATTTCTTCGCACTGCGGCGCCCGCCCGTTGGCGCGCGTCGCGCCGGTTCGTTGGAGGCCGTGATATGCCGGGTATGCTGAGAGAGCGGCGGAATCTCGACATGCGCATTCTCGTCGTCGAAGACGATCGCAAGGTCGCCGGCTTCGTGCAGGGCGGGCTCGAGCAGGAGGGCTATGCCGTGGACGTGCTCTACACGGGCACGGAGGTGGGCGCGCACGCGTCGACGGTCGACTACGACGCGGTCGTGCTCGACCTGATGCTGCCGGGCCGGTCGGGGCTGCAGGTGCTGCGCGACATCCGCGCGCGCAAGCCCGCGCTGCCGGTGCTGATTCTCACCGCGAAGGATTCCGTGGAGGCGCGCGTCGCCGGCCTCGACAGCGGCGCCGACGACTACATGGCGAAGCCGTTCGCGCTGGCGGAGCTGTCCGCGCGGCTGCGCGCGCTGCTGCGCCGCGGCGCGCCGAAGGAGACGCGGCTCCGCGTCGCCGATCTCGAGATGGACACGGCACGTCGTGCGGTGTCGCGCGCGGGCAAGGCGCTCGATCTGAAGCCGAAGGAGTACGCGCTGCTCGAGTTCCTGATGCGCAACAGCGATCGGCCCGTGACGCGATCGCTCATCATCGAGCACGTCTGGGACATCCACTTCGACAGCGTCAGCAACGTCGTCGAGGTCCACATCAACTCGCTGAGGAACAAGATCGAT
>CAZNMF010000334.1:0-5577 GCA_964573795.1 uncultured Solibacteraceae bacterium | reverse complement strand
CGCAATCTGCCGACGATTCTCGTCGGGCACGTCACGAAGGACGGCAGCCTCGCCGGTCCGAAGGTGCTCGAGCACGTCGTCGACACGGTGCTGTACTTCGAGGGCGAGCAGCACCACGCGCATCGCGTCGTGCGCGCGGTGAAGAACCGGTTCGGCGCGGTCAGCGAGCTCGGCGTCTTCGAGATGACCGGCGCCGGTCTGCGCGCGGTGCCGAATCCGTCGAAGCTGTTCCTCGCCGAGCGTCCCGCCAACGTGCCGGGATCGTCCGTGCTCTGTACGATCGAAGGCTCGCGGCCGATCCTCGTCGAAGTGCAGGCGCTCGTGACGACGGCGACGTACGGCAACGCGCGGCGTACGGCCAACGGCCTCGATCCCAATCGGCTCGCGTTGCTGCTCGCCGTACTCGACAAGCGCGCCGGCCTCGGCCTGATGACCGACGACGTCTTCGTCAACGTGGCGGGCGGCATGCGCGTGGACGAGCCCGCCGCCGATCTCGCCGTGCTGCTCGCCGTCGCGTCGAGTCTGCGCAATCGTCCGATTCCACCCGACGTCGTCGTCTTCGGCGAGGTCGGGCTCGCCGGCGAAGTGCGCGCGGCGACACAGGCCGCGCTACGCGTGCGCGAGGCTGCACAGATGGGCTTCGCGCGCTGCGTGCTGCCGGACGGCAACGTCGCGCCGTCCGACGTGCCCGCGTCGATCGAGGTCATCGGCGTCCGCACCGTCGGCGAAGCCCTCGACGCGATGCTCTAGCCATTCCGGGCTAAAATGCCGCTGTGCGCGGCTTCCTGTTCGTGCGGGCCCTCTTCGCCGCCGTTGTCGTGTATTCGGCGACGCTCATCCAGCCGATCGATGGCCCCCTCATCTACAACGTCCTCCTCGGGCTCAGCGTCGCGGCGCTCATCATCGCCGCCGAGACGCGGCTGCGGGATGCGGCCGTCACCAATCTGCTCGGCGGCCTGCTGGGCTTCAGCCTCGGCCTGACGATCGCGAGAGCGTTGGGCGCGGCGCTGTTCTGGGCGGACACGGCGAGCAATCAGGTCCGCTTTCTCCACGGCCTCATCATCGTCGTGCTGCCGTACCTCGGCCTGGTGATGGGCATTCGCAAAGGCGAGTGGCTCGAGCCGTCGAAGTTCGTGTCGCTCTTCCAGGATGCGCGTCCGCAGAAGCGCTACCGCATCCTCGATACCAGCGTCATCATCGACGGCCGCGTCGCCGACATCGTCGAGACCGGATTTCTCGACGGGACGCTCGTCGTGCCGCAGTTCGTGCTGAAGGAGCTGCAGTTCGTCGCGGACTCGTCGGACTCGCTCAAGCGCAACCGCGGGCGCCGCGGCCTCGACATCCTGCACCGCATCCAGAAGATGTCCGGCGTCGAAGTGCTGATCTCCGAGCTGGATTTCCCGGCCGTCAAAGAAGTCGACATGAAATTGATCGAGCTGGCGCGATCGCTGCTCGGCAAGATCGTGACGAACGACTTCAACCTGAACAAGGTCGCGCAGCTTCGCGGCGTCGAGGTGCTCAACATCAACGAGCTCGCCAACGCGCTGAAGCCGGTCGTGCTGCCCGGCGAGGTGATGAACGTCTTCATCCTCAAGGAAGGCAAGGAATACAACCAGGGCGTCGCGTACCTCGACGACGGCACGATGGTGGTGGTCGACAACGCACGAAGCCGCATTGGCCGCAATCTCGACATCGTCGTCACGAGCGTGCTGCAGACGACCGCGGGCCGGATGATCTTCGGGCGTCACGTCGAGACCGGCGGATCGACGGAAGGCGCGCCAGCCAAGGCCGAAGGCCACGACACGGGCCGACGCCCGCGTCCGGCCGCGAACGCGTAACGCCGGGTCTAAAGACCCGGCCTACATCTTTCCCCTGGTCCTCTCGTCCCTTGGTCCCGCTACAATCTCTGTTTCTATGCCTGTCGGCGTCATCGTCGTCGCGGGAGGCCGCGGTCAGCGGCTCGGCGGCGCCGTTCCAAAACAATTGCTCGATCTCGGCGGGCGCACGATCCTGCGGCGCAGCGTCGCGCTGTTCGATCGGCATGAGGCCACGCGATCGCTCGTCGTCGTCCTGCCATCCGATCTCGTCGGCTTCGGCCCGACGGTGGTCGGCGAGACGAAGCGTCCATGTCAGTACGTCGCGGGCGGCGAGCGCCGGCAGGACTCCGTGCGTGCGGGCCTGGCCGCGCTACCGGCGGAAACCGATCTCGTCCTGATCCACGACGCGGCGCGGCCGTTCGCGGATGCCGCGCTCGTCGATCGCGTTATCGAAGCTGCCGAACGGACTGGCGCTGCCGTGCCTGCCGTGCCCGCGCGGGACACCGTGAAACGAGTCGCAGCGGGGCAGCGGCTGGTGTCGGAGACGATTCCGCGCGACGAGATCTGGCTCGCGCAGACGCCGCAGGGATTTCGGCGATCGGTTCTGAGCGACGCGGTCGCGCTCGGCGCGTCGGGCCTCGACGCGACCGATGAGGCGATGTTGGCCGAGCGCGCCGGGCATCGCGTCGAGGTCGTGCAGGGAGACGAGCGCAACATGAAGATCACGACGGCGGACGATCTGGCGGCCGCGCGCGCGATGCTGGCGCCGGTGCCGCGCGTCGGTACCGGCTACGACCTGCATCGGCTCGTGGCGGATCGCCCGCTCGTGCTCGCCGGCCTCGTCGTGCCGTTCGACAAGGGACCGCTCGGGCACTCCGACGGTGACGTCGTCTGTCATGCGTTGACGGACGCGATCCTCGGCGCGGCGGTGGCCGGCGACATCGGCCAGCACTTTCCGAACAGCGATCCGCAGTGGAAGGACGCGCCCGGGCTGGACCTGCTCGCGCGCACCGTGGCGATCGTCACCCAGCTCGGCTGGCGCCCGGTCAGCGCCGACGTCACGGTGATCCTCGAGCGTCCGAAGCTCGGTCCGCATCTGCCGGAGATTCGCGCGCGGCTGGCCGTTGCGCTCGGCGTCGAGGCCGAGCAGGTCAGCGTCAAGGCCAAGACCAACGAGGGCGTGGACGCGACCGGCCGCGGCGAGGCGATTGCCGCGCATGCGGTCGCCGTGCTCGTGCCCGGAGGCGCGGCGTGAGCGCACCGCGTCTCAGGTTCGCACCGAGCCCGACGGGGCAGTTGCACGTCGGCAACGCGCGCACGGCGCTCTTCAACTGGCTGCTGGCGAAGCGCCTCGGCGGCACGCTCGTGCTGCGCATCGAGGACACGGACGTCGAGCGATCGACGCCCGAGTCCGAGCGCGCGATCGTCGAGGATCTCCGCTGGCTCGGGCTCACGTGGGACGAGGGGCCGGACGTGTCCGGTCCGTACGCGCCGTACCGGCAGTCCGAGCGGCTCGATCGTTACGCGCGCGAGGCGCAGCGGCTGGTCGCGCACGGCGATGCGTACTATTGCTTCTGCTCGCCCGACATGCTCGAGGCCGAGCGCCAGGCCGCGCATGCCGCGGGACTGCCGCCGAAGTACTCCGGCCGCTGCCGTGCGATCGACCCGGCGGAGGCCGCGCGGCGCGTGGGGGCCAACGAGCCCGCGGCGATTCGTTTCGCCGTGCCGATCGAGCCGCGCGACGTCGTGTTCGCCGATCTCGTGCGCGGCGAGGTCCGCGTCCAGACGAGCATCATCGGCGACCCGGTGATCGTCAGACGCAACGGGCGGCCGCAGTACAACTTTGCCGTCGTGATCGACGATGCGGATATGGCGATCACGCATGTCGTCAGAGGCGAGGATCACATCTCCAACACGCCGCTGCAGATACTGATTGCCGAGGCGCTCGGCGTGCCGACGCCGGCGTTTGCGCACCTGTCGCTGGTGCTCGGGCCCGATCACGCGCCGCTGTCGAAGCGCCACGGCGCGACGAGCGTCGCGGAGTTCCGCGCGCGCGGCTTTCTGCCCGAGGCGCTCGTCAACTACCTCGCGCTGCTCGGCTGGTCGCCGGGCGACGACGAGGAGATCCTGCCGCTCGCCGAGATGGCGCCGCGATTCGACCTGTCGCGTGTGAGCCACAGCGCGGCGGTGTTCGACGTCGCCAAGCTCGCCTGGATCAACCGGCACTACATGAAGGCCGCGGCACCTGCGCGGCTCGTCTCGGACGTCCTGCCGTACTTCCAGCGCGAGGGCTACGTCGCCGGCGATGGCGATGCCGCGCGCGCGTTCGTCGAGTCGCTGTTGCCGATGGCCGTCGGATCGGTCGATCGGCTCGAGGAGATTCCCGAGCGCGTCGCCTTCGTGTTCGGGTGGAAGGCCGACGAGGCCGTGCGGCTCGTTGGCGAGGAGGCGGACGGCGCGCGCGCCGTCGCCGCGTTCGCCGACGTCGTGAACGGCCCGCTGCGCGATCGCGATGCGTTTCGGGCGGCGGCTGCGGTGGTCCGCGAGCGCACCGGGCTCAAGGGCAAGGCGCTGTTCCATCCGCTGCGTGTCGCACTGACGGGGCTCGAGTCCGGCCCGGAGCTGGACCTCGCGATTCCCGCGATCGATCGTGGCGCGGTGCTGCCGCCGGAGTCCGGTGTGGCGCCGATCGTCTCGTGCGGCGAACGTGCGCGCGCCGTGGCGGCGCGCGCTGGAGGAGTGTGACGTGACGCTGGTCTATGGCATCAATCCCGTGTCGGAGGCGCTGCGCGCCCGCCGCGTCGTGCGGATCGTCCACGAGCGCGGAGCCGGACCGCGCGTCGACGCGCTCGTCGCGCGCGCGCACGAGCTGCGGCTTGCGATCGAGACCGTCGATCGGCGCGCGCTCGAGCGGTTGACGCACGGCGGCGTCCATCAGGGCGTCGCGGCGGAGCTGCAACCGCTGGCGGCGTACACGCTCGACGAGCTGGTGAGCGAGGCGGACGGCCCGCCGCTGCTCGTCGTGCTGGATAGCGTGGAGGATCCGCAGAACGTCGGCGCGATCTTTCGATCCGTCGACGCGTCCGGCGCGCACGGCGTCGTGCGTCAGGCGCGGCACGCGGCACCACTCGACGGCGCGACGGCGAAGGCATCGGCCGGCGCGGTCAACCACGTGCGCACGGCGACCGTCGTCAACATCGCGCGCGCGATCGAGGAGTTGAAGGCGCTGAACGTGTGGACGATCGGCCTCGACGCGGATGCAACCGACGCGTACGACGAGGTGGACTACACGCTGCCCACCGCGTTCGTCGTCGGCGCCGAGGGCACGGGGCTGCGCCGGCTCGTGCGGGAGACGTGCGATCGGCTGGTGTCGATTCCGATGGCGGGCGTCGTGTCGAGCTTGAACGTGTCGGTGAGCGCCGGCATTGCGCTCTTCGAAGCCGCGCGCCAGCGTCGCCGCCGTCCGCCTTCGCCAAGGGCTACGGCGGACACGTAGGCCTGCGGACCGTAGACCGCGGACCGCAGCCCGTGAGATACTGAACGTTCGGCTGCGGGCCAGGGGACCCAAGGGACGTCGACGGGCGAGCGCGTTCGGCCGGTGAAGGGGGATGGATGCGGATGTTGCCGTTTTGGCACAGTCCGTGCTAGCATTCCCGTTTTGTCTGGCTGGCGTAGCTCAGTCCGGTAGAGCAGCTGATTTGTAATCAGCCGGTCGGGGGTTCAAATCCCTTCGCCAGCTCCAAGTTCCGGGCCTCGCCCC